>JBBQPP010000477.1:0-3774 GCA_038217255.1 Bacteroidales bacterium
TTGAGAATGAAGAATATCAATTTATATCTAAGCCATACAGAGATTTAGATTTGTCGTTCTGTATAATTCTTCCGAAGAAACTATTTGGTATTGAAGAAATTGAAAAAAATATGAATAATGATTTTTTTAAAGAAATCTTAGATAGCACATATTCTACAAATACTTCACTTTCTATCCCAAAATTAAAACTGGAATCAAGCTACGAGCTGAGCGATGCACTAAAAAATGTAGGGCTAAAATCTGCTTTTACTTATGAGGCTGATTTTTCAGGAATAACAAAAGAAACACCTTTAATGCTCGGACAAGTTTTACATAAAACATGGATTGAACTGGACGAAGACAAAACTGAAGCTGCTGCTGCAACGGCTACTGTTGTGAGAATTACAGGACTACCATTATACAAAGTTTTTAAAGCTGACCATCCGTTTGTGTTTTTCATTATCGATAATGGAACCCAGGCAATAATCTTTATGGGCCGATTTGTTGAACCTGTTAGCGGGGAAAAGATTATGGAAGATGAAGAAAGCTTGACTTATAATTTGGAAAATAGAAAAAAAGAAAAATTTACAATTGGCAATGAGTATAAGGAAACATTGTTTGTAGTTGAGAAAAAGATTATATCACAAGCTGAATTTAACACAATAAATCCAGAGGATATTGAATCTATTGAAATAATCAAGAACGAGAAAGACATTAGTAGGTATTCAACAGGAGATTATGGTGGAGCTATTGTAATTACACTCAAGAAAAAGAAAAACAGGAACAAATCATTTTGACCAAATTAAAGGTTTTGAAATTCGCAGTCAATTTTTAAAACTTCAATAAAAAAGGCAAATTATGGGATACATGGGTTTTGGTATGCAAAGGTGGATTACGAATATGAAACCCAGACCCTTTTTTGGAAGAAGAGAAAGGCCGGGTTCTGAACACGTTAATGATTTTAAAGGACACGATACCCAAAACTTATACCATTTGAATCATAATAAACTTGAAACCCTGAATCAGAAGAAACCAACCACAAATTACCTAAAATTATTAAGGGAGCAGATTAAGGAAGAAAATAGTAGGCAGAGGGTTTATGGTTTGGTAATTATTATTTTTTCAATATCAGTTTTAGTTGTAACCTTTGTTTATCTCAGCCAAAGATTTGATTTGTTTTAATTCTTTGAGGTTATAATAATTAAATATCTTTGGCGTTTTAGTGAAAACGTGATAGTTCGAATGAGACAAAAATTTTACCTCGTCATTTTATTTTGTTTTTCAATGCTTTTTGTGAAAGCCCAAATTGGTGGCGAAAATACCTACCAGTTTCTTGAACTAACAAATTCAGCTCGTATTGCTGCTTTAGGAGGTAACCAAATTGCAATTTTAGATACAACCGACCTGAATTTACCCTACCACAACCCGGCTGCATTGCACAAAGGAATGGAAAATAAAGTGTTGGTAAATTATGTAAATTACATGACCGACATCAATTATGGTTATGCTTCTTATGCCAAATCATTCAACGGTATCGGGAATTTCGCGCTGGGTATGCATTATATCAATTACGGCGATTTTAAAGAAGCCACCGAATTTGGACAACTTACAGGAAATAAATTTAAAGCAGCCGAATACGCATTGCACATTATTTATTCGAACAATTACAAAAGGATAAACTATGGTGCGGCACTAAAACCAATACTTTCATCATTCGAAAGTTACCAGTCAGTTGGAATAGCAGCCGATTTTGGGGTTAGCATTGCCAGTAAAAACAAATACACAAATGTATCGTTTGTAGCCCGGAATGTTGGTTCGCAAATCACAACATATTACGACAACGGAGATTACGAAAAAATTCCATTTAACTTGCAGGCGGGTATTAGCAGGCGCTTGCAACATGCGCCAATAAATCTCGCGTTGAATATGCAATACTTAAATCATTGGGATTTGGGAAACCCTGATCCCAACGAAAACAGCGATGAAGAAATAGATTTTTTTAAAAGGGAAGAGGGTTTTGGCAAACAAATCATGCGGCATCTGGTTTTTGGAGTCGAAATTTTACCTTCCGAAAATTTTATCATCAGGGCAGGATACAATTATCAACGCCGTCAGGAATTGAAATTCAGCGAAAGGCCCGGAATGGTTGGTTTTTCAGCAGGGTTTGGCTTGAAAATCAAACGTTTTCGCCTTGATTACGGGATTTCGCAATATCATTTGGCGGGTTCTTCAAACTTATTTTCATTGGCAATAAACCTCAATAACAACTTCTAATCAGTATAATCGGAAAAAGACGAAATTGTCTGATTTAAAAAATCAACTATCTTTGTTCTATTACTGAATAAAAATGGCTGTTAAAAAAATAATAATTGCAATCGACGGGCATTCATCGTGCGGGAAAAGCACAATGGCAAAATCCCTGGCACAGGAACTCGGTTATATTTATATCGACAGCGGTGCAATGTACAGGGTTGTTACTTTGTGTGCTCTGCGAAATGGCTTGATTAATAATGGCGTGCCTGATACTGAAAAAATAATTGGAGAGCTAAAAAACATAAAAATTACATTTAAATGGGATGAACTTGCGGGCAAAAACACTACTTTTTTGAATGGCGAAAATGTGGAAGAAGAAATTCGCCAGCTCGAAGTTTCACAAAATGTAAGCCCAATCAGTACAATTGCCGAAGTGCGCCACGAAATGGTTAAACAACAACGCGAAAACAGTAAAAACAAGGGGATTGTAATGGATGGCCGCGATATTGGGACAGTTGTTTTCCCAGACGCGGAATTGAAAATATTTATGACAGCATCTCCTGAAATTCGCGCACAACGGCGTTTTGATGAGTTAAAACAGAAAGGCGTGGAAGTTGATTTCGATTCAATCCTAAAAAACGTGGAAGGTCGTGATCAAATCGACTCAAACCGCGCAGTCAGCCCATTAAAAAAAGCTGATGATGCACTGATTTTGGACAACAGCTCTTTGACCCGCGAACAGCAATTAAAATGGACATTGGAAAAAGTAAAGGAAAAAACGGAGGGAAAATGATAGTAGAGATTGATAAAAAATCAGGATTTTGCTTTGGGGTAATCAATGCGATCCGGGAAGCAGAAAACGAACTCGAGAATACAGATAAACTGTATAGTCTTGGCGATATTGTGCATAATGGGAAGGAAGTGGAACGTCTTGAAAAACGAGGGCTAAAATCTATTTCGAAGGAAGAATTTTTTACTTTGAAAGATTGTAAGGTTTTAATCCGTGCTCACGGTGAACCACCCGAAACCTATGAATATGCAAGGCAAAACAACATTGAATTGATTGATGCAACCTGCCCGGTGGTTTTAACTTTACAGGAAAAGGTAAAAAGATCATACGAATCGAAAATTGAACAGCAAGGACAAGTTGTGATTTTTGGTAAAAAAGGTCATGCCGAAATTGATGGTTTAAATGGCCAAACCAACAACAACGCAATCGTTATTGAAGGCATCGCCGATATTGACGAAATTGATTTAAACCGCCCGGTTTCGTTATACTCGCAAACCACTAAGCGGATTGAAGATTTTAATGGTATTGCCGGTCTGATAAAGGGAAAAATGAACCCTGAAGTGCCAATCGAAATAAAAGACACAATTTGCCGACAGGTTTCAAACCGGGTTCCCAACCTCAAAAATTTTGCTAAGAATTATGACATGGTTTTATTTGTTGCGGGTAAAAAAAGCTCAAACGGTCAATATCTATTCAGCATTTGCAAAGAAGAAAACCCAAATTCACAAATCATTTCCCGAATCGATGAAATT
>JBBQPP010000478.1:0-3767 GCA_038217255.1 Bacteroidales bacterium
GCTTTCAAATAAATTCTCCATGGAAATTGTAAATATTGTTGTTGGATTAGTAGTTGGATTGTTGGTCGGGTACCTGTTGTTTCAGCTTAAACAAAAGTCGAAAGAAAACGAATGGGTAAGAAACGAGGCGCAAATGGAAGAGCGCATAAAAAATCTGCAATCTGAAAACGAACGGTTATCTGGTCATTTGGAAGAAGTTGAAATCCAACGGGAGCAGCAACTGCAGCAACTTGCCAAAGCAGAAGCTGAATTTGCCGGGCTTCGCGAAAAACTCGTCGCCCAAAAACAGGAAATGGAAGATTTGCAAAGGAAGTTTACAACTGAATTCGAGAATATCGCCAATAAAATATTGGATAAAAACAGCGAAAAATTTACCGCTGTCAACCAGAAAAATATGAATGAAGTTTTAAATCCCCTAAAAGAAAAAATCCTGCTTTTCGAGAAAAAAGTTGATGATACTTACAAACAAGGTTTAAAAGATCAAACGGATTTACGGGCGGAGTTAAAGAAATTGTACGATTTGAACTCGAAAATCAGCGAAGAAGCCAACAATCTTACCAAAGCATTAAAAGGCGATATTAAAAAACAAGGCAACTGGGGAGAAGTGGTTTTGGAACGCATTCTTGAGCGCTCAGGATTGAATGAAGGAACTGGTGGCTACCAAAAGCAATTTAGCGACAATTCCGAAGACGGTAAACGCATTTTGCCCGACGTTGTAATCAACCTTCCTGACAATAAACATATTATTATCGATTCAAAAGTTTCGCTGGTGTCGTATGAACGTGCTGTAAATGCAAGCTCCGAAACGGAACGTTTGGCGCATTTGAAAGAACATCTTTTCAGCATAAAGAATCACATAAAAGGGTTGAGCGCGAAACATTACCAGACTGCGCCAAAATTAAACTCGCCCGATTTTGTGTTGCTTTTTATACCCATTGAATCCTCTTTTGGAATGGCTGTGCAGGAAGATCAGGATTTGTTTTCATTTGCCTGGGATTTGAAAGTGGTGCTGGTCAGCCCGTCAACTTTGTTGGCCACTTTGCGCACAATTGCATCCATTTGGCAACAGGAAAACCAAACCCGGAATGCCATTGAAATTGCCCGGCAAGGAGGTGCGTTGTATGATAAGTTTGTTGGTTTTATTTCGGATATGGAAAAAATCGGGAAAAGCATTTCAAGTACACAAAACAATTACAACGATGCAATGAACAAATTGCAAACCGGCAGCGGAAATTTAATCCGCCGTGCTGAAAATATTAAGCAATTAGGAGCCAAAACTACCAAGCAACTGCCGCATCAATACATGGAAGAGTAGCGAAGTTGGTCAATTTTTATTGTATTCCAGTTTCCACAATTTTAAAAGTTTGCATGGGTATGCCTGTTTTGGGTTGAATTTTCAAAAAGTATTGACCGGCGGCAACATCCCCTTTAGTTGATCAATTGACCGATTAAATAGTTGAATTCTATCCCAAATGAATTGGATTTAGCGTTGAGAATGAGGTACGGTCCAGCCGATATGCCAAAATATTTGAAAAAGGCCCACTCCAATTTTGGGTTTATAATAAGACCCAAAGCAGCTTTTGATTTGGATACGGTGTAGGAATAATTCTCTGTGAGAGGAAATAAATTATCGTTGATTTTTTCCCAACCCGTTGGATGGGAAAACACGGAGAACGCTAGCCCTGCTGTTAAGCACCAGCGGATATTCTTATTTTGAGTGTTGAGTAGATAACCGCCTGTGAATAAATACGACCGCAAGTGATCGCGTGCCGTATTCTGCCCAAAATCAAACAGGCTAATGAAACCTATGCTATAATCTTCGGGACGGTTCATCGGTTTCTTTTCATGATCGAAATACGCTATCCCAAATATATAATTACTCTTGGAAACATAATTTAAGCCAACCTGAAATCCGTAATAATTGCCAATGTTGACCCCTACATTAGAATAGAACAAGGAGTTTTTAGCTTCTTGCCCCGAGCCGAGAACAACAATTAATGTAAGGCAAAGGATTAAAAAAGGACGTTTCATGTATTCTTGTTTTTAAGGCAAGACATTAAACAACAAAAGAAAGTTGCTTACCGCGAACGTTATTTTTTACTTTGCCGTTTTCGTAAACCAAATCCCCGTTTACAAAAGTAGAAACCACATAATGTGAAAACTCAGTTCCTTCAAACGGCGACCAGCCACATTTATATAGAATATTTTCAGGCGAAACCGTCCAGCTTTTGTTGGGGTTCACCAAAACCAAATCGGCAAAATATCCTTCACGGATATAACCCCGGTTTTCAACGCAAAATAATTCTGCGGGAGCGTGGCACATTTTCTGGATTATTTTTTCGATGGTAATAAAACCTTTTTTACTCATTTCGAGCATCGCAACCAACGAATGTTGAACCAGCGGTCCACCTGAAGGGGCTTTAAAATAAGTGTTGTTTTTTTCTTCGATGGTGTGCGGCGCGTGATCGGTTGCAATCACGTCAATTTTATCTGATAGCAGCGCTTCCCAAAGTGCCTCTTTGTCTTTTTGGCATTTTATCGATGGGTTCCATTTTATTTTTGTACCATATTTTATATAGTCACGTTCATCAAACCACAAATGATGCACACAAACTTCAGCGGTAATTTTCTTGTCGGTTACTTTTCCAACATCAAAAAGGCTCATCTCTTTTGCCGAAGTCAAGTGCAGAATATGCAGCCGGGTATTAAATTTCGATGCCAATTCAACCGCTTTCGATGAGGAAAGATAACAAGCTTCATCACTGCGGATATGGGCATGACGCGATATCGGAACATTTTCGCCATATCTCCCTCTTGCAATTTCAGTATTTTTTAGGATAGTTTTTTCGTCTTCACAGTGCGTTGCTACCAAAGTAGGGGCATGTTTGAAAATTTCTGAAAGCGTTTGTTCATCGTCAACAAGCATATTTCCGGTTGATGAGCCCATGAAGACTTTAATTCCGCAAACTTTTGTGGGATCTGTTTTTAGCACTTCTTCAAGATTGTCGTTAGTGGCGCCCATATAAAATGAATAGTTGGCCGCTGAAACTTCTGCTGCACGGTCGTATTTATCTTGAAGAAGTTTTTGAGTAACCGCTTGCGGGTTAGTGTTGGGCATTTCCATGTAGGTTGTAACCCCACCGGCAACGGCAGCACGGCTTTCGGTGGTCAAATCGCCTTTGTGTGTCAATCCAGGTTCACGAAAATGGACCTGGTCGTCGATAACGCCAGGCAATAAATACAAACCTTTGGCATCAATTACTTCAACTTCCTTTAAATCAAAACCAATAGGCAAAACATGTGGAAAAACCTTTTCGATTTTTTCGCCATTGATTAAAACACTGCCTTTAAATTTCAATCCCTCGTTAACTATTGTTGCATCTTTAATTAAAGTCTTCATAATTTCAACTTTTTCACAAAGTTACGGAATTGAAAATGTTTTTAAATTGATTTAAACAAAAAAGGCTGCAATTAGCAGCCTCGATAATGATTAATCAAATCACTAATCATTTCTCTCGTATTTCCTAAACCAGCTCCGCATCTTCATTTTCAAAACACCCCAAAGCGCTTCATTAAAAATACCCCCATTCATTTTCGAGGTACCCTCTTTTCTATCGGTAAAAACAATGGGAACTTCAACAATGTTAAAACCAAATTTCCAGGCCGTAAATTTCATCTCAACCTGAAATCCATAACCAACTAATTTTATTTTCTCAAAATCGATGGTTTCCAATACTTTTTTACGGTAACATTTGAAACCAGCGGTT
>JBBQPP010000479.1:0-3762 GCA_038217255.1 Bacteroidales bacterium
CGTTTTATGCCCGGTCGGCAGGTTATCAGCGAAGAAGAAGCAAAGGAACTTAATGTTGATCCAAAATATTATAAAGATTGTTCGGACGCCGTTTTTATGACAACGAGAGGAGGTTCAGTATATGACCGTACTTTTATGCAAGGCTTTATTTGTCCGGGAATCGGGTTGAGCAACTGGGTTTCAAGAACGAACTATCCGGCGTTAAATGTTGTACAAACCAGTCCGGAGGAAATGTCGGTTTATGTAAATCAGGATTATGCGCAACCCACCGCACATTTGCACCGTTACTCAATGAGATTGGATGGGTTTGCTTCAGTTTATGGAAATTGGGATGGAGGAGAGTTGCTAACCAAACCGTTCATTTTTAGCGGAGAAAAGCTGTTTATTAATTTTTCAACTTCTGCAGCCGGAGGAGTTCGCATCGAAATTACGGATATCGATGGAAAAGCAATTGACGGTTTTGAAAAGGAAAATTCAGTTGAATTGATTGGTAATGAAATTGAAAAAGAGGTAACATGGAACCAGAAGCTTAACCTCAAAAATCTTTCTGGAAAACCGGTAAGACTTCGCTTTTTGTTAATCGATGCACATATTTATTCTTTTCGTTTTGAATAAATATGTTTTGCTAATAACCCTTCGACTTCGCTCAGGGTGACTGTCATCCTGAGCGAAGTCGAAGGGTGCTAAATTAAAGAAAGAATTATAGATTTAACCTAACTAGGATGCATTTTGTATTATTCCGGGTTTCACTCAAAGTGAAGCCCTGAATTATAGCAAAATTTTGTTTATTTCAATTTCTCCTTAAAAAAATAAATTGTCCTTTGCCAGGCAAGTTTGGCTGCAGGCTCATCGTAACGAGGAGTAGTATCGTTGTGAAAACCGTGGTTTACTCCGGGATAAATGTAAACGGTATATTCAACTTTGTTTTCCTTTAAAGCCGCTTCATACGCCGGAATCCCTTCATTTACACGTGCATCCAGTTCGCCATATTGCAAAAGTAATGGAGCCTTAATTTTTGCAGTTTCCTCTGCGCTCGGCTGGCCTCCATAAAAAGGAACCGCTGCTTTTAAATCAGGAATACGAACGGCCATCATATTGGAAATCCATCCGCCAAAACAAAAACCAACAACTCCAACATTACCGTCGCACTCTTTATTAATTTTAAGGAACTCGTAAGCGGCAATAAAATCTTCAAGCATTTCATCTCTGTTGCGTTTGCTTTGCAGTGCCCGGCCATCATCATCATTTCCCGGATAACCACCCAGTGGAGTTAATGCATCAGGAGCAAAAGCAATAAAACCATCAACAGCCAATCTTCGTGCAACATCTTCAATATAAGGGTTCAGTCCCCTGTTCTCATGAACTACAATTACCCCGGGTAGTTTCTTTTTATTTCCGGCAGGTATTGCCATTAAGCCGCGAATTTTTCCGCCACCTTTAGGCGAATCGTATTCGATATATTCAGTTTTTATTCGTTTATCATCAGGTTTTACCTGCTCTGCCTGAGCATATTTTGGCATCAAAAACGAACTTAATGCGCCCACGGTTATCCCGCCAACCGCATAAACCGAAAGGCGGTTCATAAATTCACGTCTTTCCATTTTGCTGTGTACATAATAATCGTACAAATCAAAAACCTCCTGGCTAATGTCTTCTTTTTTTATTTCTTTCATGATGAAGTTGTTATACTGTTAATATTAAAGTATTTAACAACTTTTTTGCAAGAAGGTTTAAATTTTGTATTTAGTCCTCACCAAACTTTAATTCGGGTGATGACTAAATGGAAATCATTAGCTTCCTTTTATCATTTTGTCATTGAAGGTGGAAAATCATCGGGCGAATTCCCCCAGGCTTTGTTTGGATTCGGGCCCATTTCTAAAACAAGGGTTCCACCATTTACTATATCGTTATGCGATATCCAACTTTTATTGTACATTTTACCGTTTAATTCCGCAGATTGGATATAAATATTTTCAGCAGAAACACCTAAGGCTTTTATTGTAAACGACTTATTATTAAAATATTCACCAAGATTTAAAGTCACTTCATCAAACAGTGGTGTGCCAATAGCAAATACATTTTGCCCGGGTGCAACAGGATAAAATCCCATGGCGCTAAAAATGTACCAGGCCGACATCTGTCCCATATCATCGTTGCCGCAAAGTCCGTCCGGGCCAATACCATACATTTTATTCCTGATTTCATTAACCCTCATTTGCGTTTTCCATGGTTCGCCTGCGTAATTATATAAATATGCCACATGATGGACAGGCTCGTTTCCATGAACATACTGGCCTATTTTGCTCCTTAACGGTGCATATTGAAATTCTCCCGACTCATGGGGCGACATTGCAAACAAAGAATCAAGTCGTGTAACAAATTCTTTTCTACCACCCATTAAATTAACAAGTCCCTGCACATCATGTGGGATGTGCCAGAGATATTGCCAGGCACTTGATTCGGTGTAATGCCGGTTGGGACTTACCCCAACCCAAAGCGGATCGAAACAACTGTAATAAGGATGAATATCGGTGCGAATGATAGTGGGAAGCGAATCACACATTTCAAGCCAACTACCATCGGCTTTTCGCGGGCGAAAAAAGCCGGTTTCCGGATCATATAAATTTGAATAGTAAGCTGCCCTTTCCGAAAACAATTTATAGTCATCTGTTTTACCCAAATCTTTTGCCATTTCTGCCAGACACCAGTCGTCATAACAATCTTCCAGAGTAACCGAAACCGATTCACGAACTTTTTCAGCCGGAATATATTTCAAATCCATATAATAATCAAGTCCATATCTGCTTTTTGGCCTTTCACCGGGTACAGTTGCATTTTTTCGCATGGCTTCGTATGCCTTCTCAATATCATAATCCCGAAGTCCTTTTTTATAAGAATCAACAATTACAGAAGTGGCATGATCCCCAATCATCGTTGCCTGATAATAATTTTTGTAACTCACATGCAAAGGCAGTCTTCCACCCTGATCATACATGGAAAGAAAAGTCCTGATCATTTCGTTTTGCCTTTCGGGTTCAAGGTATGCGAGCAATGGGTGAAGTGCCCGGTAAGTGTCCCAAAGCGAAAAATCGACATAATATCGCTCACCCGGTTTGCCATGTATTTTGTCGTCAAAATGACTGTAATAACTGCCGTCAACATCAGAAAAAACTCGCGGAAACATAAGCGAGTGGTACATTGCCGTATAAAAAATTGTTTTTTGTGCTTCCGTTCCTCCTTTGATTTTAATTTTATCCAACTTTTTATTCCATTCTTCTTTCGCCTGCTGCACAACTTTATTAAAATCCCAGTGTGATAATTCTTCCTGCAAATTCCTTTTCGCACCTTTGATACTTACAAACGAAATCCCAACTTTTACGAGAATTTGCTCACCTTCTTCAGTTTTAAAATTCACAAAAGCGCCAACTCCATCTTTGCCTGATAATTCTTTTAATCCATTGTAAATACTATCGCCATTCCAGCTACCCGCCGAAATAAATGATTTGTTAAACTCAGCAAAAAAATAGCAAGTGAGCGGCATGTCATACGAACCTTCCATATCGCCAGTAACATGTCCTTCAATTTGGTGTTCATTTACAATTTTCACATAGGTGTCACGACCTGGAGTTAAAGAATGTGTTACATCCACAATTATATGCGCTTCGTTGGATTTCGGAAATGTATATCGATGGAAACCAACATGTTCTGTTGCTGTTAATTCAGCCTTTATACCATATTTTTTTAATTGAACAGCATAATATC
>JBBQPP010000480.1:0-3756 GCA_038217255.1 Bacteroidales bacterium
TTTTTTGGGTTCGGTCATTTTATTATTGGGTTTTGTTTTCTTTTAATCCTGTTTCAAATTCATTGAGTATTTCAACCACATATTCAACCGTCCAATCCTTTTGTTGCACCCATTGGCGGATGAAAGATGATTTCATCGGATTCAATTTATTTTCTTGTAAAATTTTAAAAATACGCTCCGAAAGTTTTTCTGATTTTAGAAGAATCAGTGCAGCTTTTCTACCTAAAACCCTGGCTGAAATTTTTATCTGGTCAAAATTATCTTCAGGCAAAATATCATAATGATTATCAAGAATTTCATTCAGATTATACAAATAATAGTACTCAATTATTTTCAGTATATCGTAAGGGTCATTTGGCCTTTCTTCCGGTCGGTCAGACCATGCTACGAGTTTTAGCAATATCATTCCTTGCAGCGAGGGTATTTTGGCTATTTTTTCTTCAATCCTTATTTCATTTGCATCTTCCAAAACTTCCTTAAATCCCAAAACGTGCAGGTCGGTAAAACGCTCGTTGAAATTTATCGTATAGTTTTCTTCAATTTCGCCAAATGGGAGTAAATCAATGGCGATGTTATATTTTGGGTGGTACATTGTCCAGGGTGCTTTAACTTTATTAAATCCAAAACGTTCGAGGTCGGTAACAACGTTTTCAAAATCTTCAAGTGAAGAAATCATAATTGCAAAATCAATGTCTTTTGTACCGCGGCTTGGTTTTTTACCATCCTGCAACAATTCGAGAGCAATAGCGCTTACTCCTACAAGATAATAAGGTATTTCTCTTTTTGTAAGCACTTCATCAATGATGGTAAATACCTCTTTGAAGTAGCGTATTGAAAGTTCTTTATAGGTTTGGTTCAACATATTGTTTATATATCATTTCAGCCGTTTCAATACATCTTTTATCTCCTGTATTTACCAAATCAACGTAAGTCAGAAACGGTGGTACAGCTTCGCCTTCGCCATCAAATTCATCATTCCAGAATTTTTTATAAACCCTGACATCGCCTTTTGGGTCGGGAATCAAGCGGTAATTTCTCATTAATTCAACTCTTGTTTCTGTTGTATAAAGGGTAAGTTCACCCGGACGTAAATAATTGGTTAGTAAATCTCCGGCTGGTTCTCCTCCCCACCAGGTTTTTCCCTTTTGTAACTGAACATTTCGCCAGTGAATAAAATTTTCTTCGTTTGCAAAGCGAAATCTGCCAACTTCCAGATTAGGCTGAAACGTTTCTTTATAGGCCACCATCCATTTTTGGAGCAACTCTTTTTTATTGTTTAGTATGAATTGATTTTGGTTGAGTTTTAATAGAAATCCGGTTTCTTTTAACCCTGTGAAGATGTTGTTTACGTTTCCAAGCCCAACATTGGTGATATTTGCTATCTGCCTGTATGTGAGGCCAACAAGTTTATCATCTATAAGAAAATGAAAAAGAACTTTTAATCCAGTTTTTGTAAACGCTCTGTTTCCCTTTTCTTTTTTTGTAGGAATGGGTTTTTGAGTTTCGAGCCAGATGTAATAATCCGGAGTTTTTAGAAAAATGTTCCCATTTGCTTCGAGATATGCTATATTTCGCTCTCTTAATTCTTTCTTGATAGCAGGGTAAATGCGTTCGGCAATAAGAATTAACGGATTATGAAAATCATTTAACTTGTCAAACTGAATAAGTTGATGATTTCGGGGTTCTTTTTTAACTATTGCATCTAATACTATCTGTTCCTTTGCTGCAAATACAGTTAGTTTTCCATCCAGTCCAAACTGATTGGTTTCGTCCCAGATTGCTTCAATTCCGGCAATTTTTCGGAGCTTCTCAATAGCTAAATTTACAATCTCTAATTCATTCATGTTCACAAATATTTATTGTTCACGATTCGTGAACAGTTTTGAAACGTGAACAAATTTAAATATTTAAACCTTTTCCCATTCATTTTCGGGTAGAAAATATTGCACTCCCTTCAATTTTGTTTCAAATTTCAGGTTTTTGGCAGGGTTGTTTACCCTTTTCAATTGGGGTGTTGATTTACAGTTAAACACAATGTACAACCATGCCGAATCGCCCAATTGTCCTAATCTGAACATTTCATTCTCCGACAACATAACTCCTCCCGTACCACTGCGACCTTTTACTTCGATGTAGCGTTTTTGAAATTCCTTGTTGACACTTTTTACATCATATCCTAAATTTGCTGTCGAAACATCTTCCGGTTTCCATCCCTCAGCGAGTTCGTAATCCATAGCAACTTTCATGGCTATTTTTTCCACATCATCGTCGCGTTGCATCCCATAATGGTTTTTGTACTCCAACTGATTTAGCGGCACTACATAAGCACATCCAAGTATTTCGGGAGTTTTGGGAGAAAGTTGGGTCATGGTTTCCAACCTTTCGTGCCGAAGTTTCTTTCGCAATACCAAATCATTAATTTTAGCTTGTTTCTTTGAGATTTTCTCACTGATTTTTACCTCTGCACCGTCTCCCAACAGTACTTTCCCTTGTAATTCGTTAATCTCATTCGTTACATCGAAAATAATATTATTGAAGGCTTCGTCAAGGTACTCCTTTCTTGTGGCAATGTCGTTTTCTATTCTATGTTGAGTGTCATTGAACTGGGGCAGTGTGATGTTCTCAAAACACCATTCATTCACAAGTTCTTCTTTCACCGGATTGGGTAGCTCAATAGATTTTGCAAAATCGGAAGGAGCTTTTAAATCGATAAGTTTGGCCGCTGAAGTTGAAAAGAATGTTTTGTCAGGATGCTGGCATACCAAATGAATAGCTTCATCGGCAATATTCTCAAATCCTTTCGATGGACGGTTATCCGTAATCTGTGACTTTACCAGAAATGCAAGAAATGCTTCTTTGTCTTCCGGGGAAACCAGAATTGTCCCTTTCATCATTTCCTCCCGGTACTGATCGCGGATAACTTTAAGCAAGGCATCAAACACCGGATTGCCTGGGTTTATATAGAACATTCTTGTTCCTGTATTATTAAACTGATAATCGAGAAAAATTTGTTTGTCAAAACAAAATCTATATTCGGTCAAATCAGCGGAAATGTTGTAATCACTTTTTAGAACCTTCAATACTTCATCGGGTATGTGATTTACTTTGAATACTGAATTACCCAATGCTTCCAATTTACCGCCGATAAAAGAAAAGGCATTGATAAAAAAACGCTGAATATAAATAGGTTGAAGCCTACGTTCGTCAGAAAGTTCTTTTAACTCTTTTGCGCCCCTGTAATCAATATCGCTGTGGGCCATTTTTTCTTTCTGCTCTTTTATTTTCCTCTCAACATTTTCTTTGGTAAAATTCAGGTCAATAACCTGGTCGAATTTTGTAACTTTTTGGTTGAAAGTAGTATCAATAATATCCTCCATTGCCACTTCCTCAAAAATATCACTGATAACATCGTAAACCCTATCGTCGCCCATTTGCTCCCGTATTAAATCGAGTTTTTGCAGCAAACGTTGAAGCACATTCCCTTCGCGGGTATTTTGCGCTACCATATTAAAAACAATGACATCCTCTTTCTGTCCGTACCTATGGATTCGCCCCATACGTTGTTCCAATCGGTTGGGATTCCAGGGAATGTCCCAATTGATTAGTAATCGGCAAAATTGTAAGTTAATACCTTCCCCTGCGGCATCGGTAGCAATTAATATTTGTGCCGACCTTGCAAACTCCGTTTGTGCAGTCCTTCTCTCGTCAACATTTTTACCTCCGTGAATAGTAACAACCTGGTAGCCGTTGTTACTT
>JBBQPP010000481.1:0-3742 GCA_038217255.1 Bacteroidales bacterium
CTCTTCTTCCTGCCATATACCATTCAGTTCATAGTCCCATACTGCATTAATATCTTCACCAATAAACCAGCCATTAGAGATGTCATCAACTTCAACTTGGTTTCCATTTTCATCTGTTATATAATCATAAAAAAGATGCTTGATTTCGTTTTTGTTGTGTGATAAAGAGAAACCGGTAGTCCAGGTAAAATCTTTCTTTTGAATATTAATTGAATTCAAAGCAATCTCAATACCCGAATTGTTTACCTGTCCCAAATTATCGAACACACTTGCATAACCTGTTACATTGGGTAACTGCCGAGGCATAATCAGGTCTTTTGTAATCATGAAATAACCATCCACATTACCTCTTATCCTTCCTTTCATTGTTGAAAAGTCGAGACCAAAGTTATAAGCGGAAGTTCTTTCCCATCTCAATTCCTTATTTTCCATCCTGCTTGCATAGAGTTGAGACACATAATACTCGTTACCCGTTGTATTGTTTGTAAAAAGATATTTTCCGGTTGATAGATTCGATAAAGCATCGTAAATACCTACACCACGGTTACCGTTTGTTCCATACGAAGCTCTTAATTTTAACAAATCAAGTACTTCTGTATTAAAGAAATTCTCTTCACTCACTGTCCAACCCAAAGCTAAAGAACCAAAATTGGCATTCGGATTTGACTGACCAAAAGCAGAATAACCATCGCGGCGAAGTGAACCGGTTACAAGGTATTTTCCTTTATATACATAGTTTAACCTACCCAACAAAGAATTACCTGTACTTACCTCATCGTTACTTCTCAATTCTACATCTTCAGATGCTGCCTCCATACGATGGTATCCCAATACATCACTTGGGAGAAATCTTCTTCTTTGATTGCGATCCCACCAGTACTGGTACTTTTCAGCGGTTTGCACAAATGTGAAATCAAATGAATGATCCCCAATATCCTTGTTCCATTTCAACATGTTATTCATCTGCCATTCGTTAATTGTTGTGTTGTCCCTTTTGGCTTCTCCTCCTATGGCTGACCATTCAAAGTCTGCTGAGCTGTTGTGCCAGTATTCCCTGTTCCAGTTAAAACGGGTAATAAAATCAGAAGTTACCGAAAATCCGTATGGCAAAGTGATAGTTGCATAAATTTTACTGTTTAACGAATTGTACTTTTGGAAGTTGTCGCGGTAAACAATATAACGGTGCGGATTTCTTGATGCCGAAGTGTTACCCGTTGGTGCAAAAGTAATTGTTGTTCCGTCGGCTTCGTAATATGAAGCAAATGGGTTAACACCGCCCCAACTGCCACCGTAACTATTCAGATCAACATTTTGCTGGCTTTGATCCCGAATTGCAAATTGCGTGTTTGTTCCCACTTTTAGCCAATCAGTAACTTTAACCTCGAGATTAATACGTGCACGGAGTACTTTAAA
Organism: Bacteroidales bacterium; assembly: GCA_038217255.1. Classification (GTDB taxonomy): domain Bacteria; phylum Bacteroidota; class Bacteroidia; order Bacteroidales; family Prolixibacteraceae; genus Draconibacterium. Next base: position 1,414 of record JBBQPP010000481.1, read on the forward strand.
CCGTTCGTTATAAATAATCCCTTCATTATCAGTATAACCCAGGGAGAAGTAATAGTTTGTAGCTTCACTTGCACCTGAAATGGCGGCGTTGTAATCCTGTTGTAACCCGGTTTGAATTATATCTTTAGTCCAGTCGCGGGTAGTTCCGTTTTTGTAATTTGTTAACTCAATTGGCGAAAAACCAAGACGTGTTAACCAAACTCCGTCCAAATCGGTAGCTTCCGACGAACCACTGTATGCTTTCCATTGGTCAACTGATACGCCGGCAGGCAGGTTGTCATATTTGTTGTAATAACCAGGCCCTTTGTCAATCTGGTGCCGTTCTTTACGCTGGTAACCTGCTTGCCTCCACGCAATAAACTGATCGGCATTTAAAAGATCGAGTGATTTGTTTGAAGGAGTGGATAAACCAACATTGGCGCTAACAGTAATAACAGGTTTTCCCTTTTTCCCTTTTTTTGTAGTAATGAGTACAACCCCGTTTGCAGCGCGAGAACCATAAATCGCAGCCGATGAAGCATCTTTCAAAACGTCAAAAGTTTCGATATCGGAAGGGTTGATTTCCGAAAGGTCACCATAAAAAATCATGCCGTCAAGAACAATCAAAGGAGCATTTGCCCTGTTTTCCTGATCGCCATCGGCACGCAAAGAAGTTTGTCCCCTGATTAACATGTCTTCGGAACTTGAAATCCCTTTTGCAGAAGCACTCATGTCCACGTTCATTCCAGGCATTGCACCACGCAACATTGAGGTAATGTTTGAAGTGGCTTCTTTTTCAAGCTTTTCGGCATTAACCTGGGAAATAGCGCCTGTCAAATCCTTTTTCTTGATTGTACCATAACCAATGGCTACCACCTCTTCAAGCCCAATAAAATCGGCTTCCATTTTCACACTAATTGAATTCTGTGTCCCAATTTCAATTTCCTGGGACTTCATCCCGATAAATGAGAACATAATTGTTTTTGCATCGTTGGGAACCGAGAGTGTGTAAACCCCATCGATGTTGGTAACGGTACCAATTGCAGTTCCCTTTACAAAAACGGTAACACCGGGTAGCGGTGCGCCCGTGTCATCGGTTACAGTTCCTGTAACCGTTTTTTGTGCCATTGTACTGTTAATAGTTACAACGAACACCATCACGAGAAATAGTAGTTTTTGCATAATTAAAATTTAATAGGTTAAAAAAAATTAAATTGATTTTGAATATTTTCAAATCGAACCCGCACTGTTTTTAACCAGGCGCAATTTAAGATGCGTCCTTTTGTTGTGTAAAAAAACAGTTGGAAAAATTAGTATGATTTTCCTTTCATAATTTAAAGTTGTTAGTTATTGATTAGTATTGCAATTTAGTTATTTCACAGAAAAGTTGAGCTTAAAGTACCCAGTATAATTAAGTCCTTCTTTTCGTTTATATTTAAGGGACTAATCTAAATAATACAGGTGAATTAATATTGACCTTGTTTTGCGAAATTTGATATTATTTTTGCAAACGGTTAGATTTAACATTGATTGTATGGTTTTTTTAATTATGAACATCATTCAATGATAGGTTTTGAATGGATAAGTATTTTTCCTTTCCTTTGTTATAAAAATTCCTGAATTGTTACAAGAGCAAATAAGTAGTTGAAATGAACTTGAAAATGAACGACATAGAAAATGCAAAGCCAGAAAAGAACGGCATAATTAAACTTTTATTCCGACTCTTTTTAAAAATCACAATTTGGTTTGTAGGCTTGTCGTTATTTTTCGTCATACTTTTTAAATGGGTACCGATCCCCCTAACACCGCTAATGCTAATAAGAAGTGGCCAGCAACTTATAAAGGGAAAAGAGATGAAATTGAAACACGACTGGGTTTCAATGAAAAATATATCCCCGCATATGCAGTTGGCTGCAGTTTGTAGTGAGGACCAGAATTTTTTTACCCACCACGGGATTGATTTTGGCGCAATGAAAAAGGCGGTGAATGAATCGAAAAAACCAAATGGGAAATTACGCGGGGCAAGTACCATTTCGCAGCAAACAGCAAAAAATGTTTTTCTCTGGCCGCAACGGAGCTGGGTGCGAAAAGGTTTTGAAGTGTGGTTTACCGGTTTGATTGAACTTATCTGGGGAAAGAAAAGAATATTGGAAGTTTACCTGAACAGCATTGAAATGGGTGTTGGAATTTATGGTGCTGAGGCAGCTTCAAAAAATTATTTCGGTGTAAAAGCTTCTGATGTAACCAAATACCAGGCAACTTCTATTGTTGCCATTTTCCCAAGCCCGCTGAAATGGAATGCCAGCAACCCCGGTCCGTACGTGCAAAGCCGAATAGAATGGATAAACCG
>JBBQPP010000482.1:0-3731 GCA_038217255.1 Bacteroidales bacterium
GTAAAACAGGTAATTTATTTGAGTGGCATTTCAAACGAAAGCAAACTTTCAAAACACCTTCAATCAAGACGAAAAGTTGAGGATATTTTAAAAAGCGACAAATATGCGCTTACTGTTTTACGTGCCGGAATAATTGTGGGATCGGGAAGCGCATCATTCGAAATCATTCGTGATCTTGTTGAAAAACTACCGGTAATAATTGCACCGAAATGGGTATTAACCAAAGCCCAGCCGATTTCAATCCGCGATATTATTTCATATTTAAAAGGAGTTTTGTTCCACAAAGAATGTTTAAACCAGGTTTTCGATATTGGTGGCCCTGAAATATTAACGTACAAAGATATGATGCTGCAATATGCAAGGGTGCGAAAACTGAAAAGAAGTCTTTACACCACTTCGCTTATCTCTCCAAAAATATCTTCATACTGGCTGTTTTTCATTACCACTGTTTCCTACAAACTCGCAATTAGTTTGGTTGACAGCATGAAAATGGAAGTAGTTTGCAATGATAACCGGCTTGAAAAAATTTTAGGATTAAATCCTATCACCTACGAAAAAGCCATAAAAAATGCATTCCTGAGAATAAAGCAAAATCTTGTTTTAAGCAGTTGGAGAGATTCAATCATCAGCAGCAGTCTCGGCCTTTCACTTTCCGATTTTATTGAAGTCCCCAATTTTGGCTGTTACATTAACAAAAAACAGGTAAAAGTTAAAAATGAACAGCGGGTTTTAAACAATATTTGGACAATTGGCGGCGACAAAGGTTATTATTATGCCAATTGGCTGTGGAAAACCAGAGGTTTTTTCGACCAGATGCTTGGCGGGGTTGGATTGAGACGGGGACGCAGGTCACCAAAAGAAATCCTTCCCGGCGATGCACTCGATTTTTGGCGGGTTTTGTATGCCAGCCGCGAAAAAAAGCGCTTGTTGCTTTTTGCTGAAATGAAACTCCCCGGTGAGGCCTGGCTTGAATTTAAAATCGATGATGAAAACGTGTTGTATCAAACTGCAACATTCAGGCCGCGTGGTATTTGGGGAAGATTGTACTGGATTGCAACCTCACCATTTCATTTTTTTATTTTCGATGGGATGATCAGGAATATTGCGAAAGAATAAATATAAAGCAAAAGGAAATGAATAAAAATATTATTGTAACCGGCGGCGCTCAGGGAATAGGGAAAATTATTTCGAAACAACTGCTTGAGAAAGGATATTCAGTTTCGGTATTTGATATTGATGAGGACGCCCTTTCTGAATTCAAATCGGAAATCAATTCTGAGAATGTTGCATTTTTTCAAACCGATGTTTCCGATGAAAAAAGCGTACAGAAGTCGGTTAATCAGTCAGTAGAAAGATTTGGAGATATTTCAGGGTTGATAAATAATGCTGCAATTCAAATCAATAAAATTTTAACCGACCTTTCTTTGGAAGAATGGAACCGCGTTATTGGCACCAATTTAACAGGTGCTTTTCTTTGTGCAAAACATGCTGCACTTTTCTTAAAAAAGTCAAACGGAAAAATTATCAATATCAGCTCCACACGGGCGTTTCAATCGGAACCAAACACAGAAGCTTATTCAGCCAGCAAAGGTGGTGTTTTAGCACTAACACATTCATTGGCAATAAGTTTGGGTCCTGAAATAAAAGTAAACTGTATTAGTCCCGGCTGGATTAAAGTTTCAGGAATAAAGAAAAAATCGCAAGCCAATCAAATTGAATTGTCAGAAGCCGATCATTTGCAGCACCCTTCCGGGAGAGTTGGAAAACCAGAAGATATTGCGAACATGGTATTGTTCCTTTTAAGTTTTGAAAATGATTTTATTACGGGGCAGAATTTTGTGATTGACGGTGGAATGACCAAAAAGATGATTTATGTTTGAGGTGTTAATCGTTTTAAAAACTCCTCACAACCCACAACTTCGATTTCACTGAAATAGAAATCTTTCCTATCTTCTGTAATTATAAAATCACATTTTGAATCAAGTGCCGAATAATATTCAAGCCCATCTTCAAAATCATGGATCATTTTATTTGTGAGAGCTTTTTTTGTAGCCTCCTCATTTATTGATGAGATTTGGATATGATTACAAAGCAATTCTATTTTCTGTTTGGCTAATTTAGAACCACATTTTTTACCCGAAAAATAAAAAGCAATTGCCAAACAAAGCGGCGAAGTAAATAAGCGAACATTATTTTTATCGTTCAAACTCAATATCCGCGACGACCAGGTAAACAGTGGGTATTCTTTGTTTAGCGTGGCAACTAAAATGTTGGCATCAACAAAATCTTTCATTTCGATTGATTAAAATATTCGTCCCTTAAACTTTTCCGGCTTCTTTTTATATAAACTGCTTCACCTTCGGCAACCTTATTGACCCATTCCGCAACAGGGAATTCTTCGAGTGATTTGTAACCTCCAGAGGTAATTTGCCTGTACAAATATTCAGTTAGGCGCGACAAACTGATATTGTTTTCCTCGGCAAATTTCTTTGCTTTTTCGATAACGCCCTGGTCGAAATGAAGTGTTAACTTGGTATCCATAACTCAATCTTTTATTTTACACGTCAAAAATAATAATTCTTTACGTAAAGAAATACAAAAATCTAAAAATTTTTTACAATCGTATTAATTTGCTGAACTTGAATGGTCGCTTATTATCAACCATTCTTTTCCAAATCTTTGAATTACCAATGTATAATACCCACTCAAGTTGTCAATTTCACGGGTTAGTTCAAATTTGCCAATTACATAAATTGTTTTTTTATCGATTTTCGAAATGTCAAGAATCGTAAATTTCAGATTCCCCATTGAAGCTTTGTCCGGATAACCTGTTTTATAATTATCCAAAGTTTGCTGCCAGCCAAAAGTTGGACCACGAGAGCCCACAAAACTCAATCTCTCCGATTTCCAGTAGGTTTCCATAAACTTTTCAAGATTACCCTCATTCCAGGCTTCCACCTGTTTTGCCAGCAAACTTTCAATTTTGAGTTTTTCTTTTTTGCTGATTTTGCTTTCACCAAACGAAGTCAAACAAAATGTTGCAAGCAAAAATGCAGTAAGCACCATCTGTAATGTTTTCATTTCAAATTTTTCAACTAAATTAGAAAGTTATCAAATTTTAAGGCATGAAAAATAAATTTATCATTCAATTTAGCTTGTTTTTAATCTTTATGAATTTCAGTTTTGCACTGTTTTCCCAAATAAAAATCGGTGTTTTTGCCGATTGCCAGTACTGCGATTGCGAACCTGCCGGCACCAGGTTTTACCTAAACTCACTTGAAAAACTTGACGAATGTATCAACCGGTTCAACAGCCACAAAGAACTTGCTTTTATTGTTGGCTTGGGAGATTTAATTGACCGCGATTTTTCGAGTTTCGACAGTGTGAATTCAATTTTGGCAAAATCTAAAAAAGAAGTACATCATGTGATTGGCAACCATGATTTGTCAGTTGAAAAAAGCCAGCTTGAAAATGTACCCGGAAAATTAAAATTGAATAATACCTGGTATTCGATAACAAAAAAAGATTGGCGGTTTATTTTTCTGAACGGTAACGATATTACTTTTCATTCAAATAACAAGGAAACTGTTAAAGAGGCAGAGGAAATTACTTCAAAACTAAAGGACGCCGGCAAACCAAACTATTATGACTGGAATGGTGGAATTGGCTCAACACAAATGGAATGGCTAAAGGAGGAATTGCAAAACGCAACCGACAAAAAACAGAAAGTC
>JBBQPP010000483.1:0-3724 GCA_038217255.1 Bacteroidales bacterium
ATTTATCCACAATGGAAAATTGGTCAACCGTCCAAATAATTCAATGGAGATTTATCTTTCAGAACTGGGCGATGAATCGCCAAAATCCGTTCAATTGGCTAAGGCAGAAATCTATAAATCCAACCGAAAAACTGAAAAAAATGTAAAAAGCAAACAGTTTGGGATTGAGTACTTACTATGGGAAATTTTCAGTCATGCCCGTTATTGAAAACACGTACTTTCTTTACTCGGTAAACGTTTATTTCTGTTTACATTAAACAGAAATATTTACCCAGCGCAGGCAAAGAGGCAAATGTATCCTTGCAATGCAGTGAAAGGAATTCATTTGACATCCGGTGCACAAGGCCTTTCGACCGAGGAGTTGATGAGCAACGAAATACTGCGAATTATGAGCAGCGGTGTTCAAGAAAATTCCAGGGAGAAATGCCGGTGCGTGGGAACTTGAATCAATATTCATCTTAAAACATTAACTAAAAGATATTTTCTCCATGCACGCCAAAGCAAATATAACGCAGATTGTAAAACTAAGCACAGCCATTAGCATGGTGGTAAGGATTGAGATTAAAATTGTCATTCTTGTAATTGGTGCCCAAGTAATTAAATCGATTAAGAAGCTTTGAACGACTACAATAATATTTACAATTCAACAAATCATTTTCTTCCCACTCTTTAATTTTTGCCATGAATTTTTTTTTGATTTATGGATTGACAAATAATCAAGTATTACAACCGCCTTTTTAACTATCTACCCCATGAATTTATCCATAAAACTGATGAATTAATCTGAATTGAATGTCGTTCCCTTCACTTCAAAGAACAGTTCGATTTTACGGTTCATCAATCCCACAAAATTTTGGGACTTTCCTTTGGCAGCAGTCAATAATATTGAGTTAACTTTTGTTTGCAGAGCATACGGTACATTTGGTGTAAGCTCAAAATGGCTTTCATCAATAAAGTAATGATCTGTGTACCTTTTATTTCCTGTATTTTAAAGGTTTCTATTTTCCGTTGTTTAAGTTCAAAGCCAATGTTGAAAATAGTAGTAGAAATATACAAAATTCAAATTTAAGGCAAATTCGACTATATACTGGTTTTCAAAGGAATAACCATATTCCATGTTTTGTCGAAACTCCAGGGTTTATCGCCATTACCTGTTGCAGCAAAAAAGTGGGTCGGCTTACCATCTTCAATTAAAAGAAATGGTCTTTCGAAATGATTTTGATGGGTGGTTGTGCCATTATCCCACAGCACATAGCGACTGTAGGCTTTTACTTTATCGAACAATTGCCACTTCACACCATCGCCCGACCAGGCATGTATTCCACCACCCTCTTCGCCACAGATTTCACCAGAACGGTCTTTCAAAATTGCTTCATATCGTTTCCCATTCCACCAAATGTATGGGTCCTCAACATCAATATGACTGTTTCCGGGAGTTTCGAACCTGAAAATTGGCTCATCGCTTAAGCGTTCGTATGGTCCTTCGGGATTGTTTGCTTTTGAAACGCCCAGCAAAAGAGGAGGATTTTTGCCAGTTGATGAAGATTTATACATCAGTAGTATCTCACCCGTTTTTTCATTAACTACCGGAGCCGGATTAGATGTTATAGAAGAATCCCAATGACCAGGACGTGGTTCAATAACCGGTTTATCCAATCTTTTCCACGGACCATAAACGCTATCGCTAATGGCAACACCTACCCGTTTGTTCATCCAAGCATTTGTCCGGTCTTCACTCGACAATTCTGTATTTTCGGGTGTTGGCTGTTCAAAATCGTAGGTATTTCCAAAATAATAAAGCAAGAATTTATCCTTGTATTTTATTACCCGTGGATTATGTGTACACATGCCATCCCAATATTCCTTGCCGCGAACAGGTAAAACTACTTCAAGAGTTTTGTATGGGCCAACAGGAGTATCGGCAACCGCGTGTACCACTTCGGAATTGGTTACCCATTTTCCAAAACCTAACTTTTTAAGCCATCGGCTTGCATACATGTGGTACTTGCCATCTTCGCCCCTGATGACAGACGAACCCCAAACCCAATAATCAGGATCCTGATATCCACCATTTATTGGCGCAGGTAAAATTCTATCGATAAATGCAGTTTCTACTTCAATGTTGTTAGCTAACAAAAATTGTGGAGTTAAAGCAATTCCTCCTGCTGTGAGGATTGAATTTTGTATAAAATTTCTTCGTTTCATATTATTGATTTTTAGGTAATTACTTGATACTAATCTCTAATGTCTGTTCTCTTTGATTTCGCATAACAACAACATTGATTACTCCGGCTTCCTGGTATTTTTTTGTGATTTTTAGAAAATCGATTGTAGTTTTTACTTTTTCGCCTTCCACTTTCAGAATAACATCGCCCTTTTTCAAACCATTTCCTTGAGCTGCCGGACTACCATTCCAAAGGGTAAGCAATATAACTCCTTCCTCTGAATTTAATCCGTAAGCTGATTGTTCCTGTGCATTGTCAACACTTTTTATGTTGCTCCGTAACCAGGCTACTACCGGGCTACTTTTCGTTTCACTTTCTGATAAAGCTTTTATCACAGGAATTTCAGGCGTTTTGGCAATCGCTTTTAAAGCTGGTTTTTGAACTCCGAATTTGTCCATAGGGAAATTTTCAAAACCAATTTTTAATGCCGGTGAATTTTCAGCAACGCTATAATCAAGATTTGCAGGATCCTTAAATAGTGGATCGCCAAAAGAACTATTCAAATCCCGATCGTACATCTGCGATTTCAACAATGACTCTTCATTTGAAAATAAATTATAATCGAGTTCTTTCCCCCAGCCCTTCAACATTACATCCTGATAAGCATCGCTAACAATATTGTGTTTGAATACATCATCGCTGTTTACAAACCAAACATGCGGATGAAATGAGTTATTCACCATGATATTATTCTCGACAAGCCTATAAAAACCTTCGCGCAACTTAATTCCTCCACTGAGGCACAGATTATTGTAAATATGATAGTTTGTAGAACCATCGTCTAAATCGATATCCCAGCCATGATCGCAGCGAAAACGATTGTTGCGAATAGTAGTTGTGTGAATGGCATCCCAAAGCGGCATTTGAGGATTTGCAAGGGTCAAACTGTCCATAATGTTTCGTTTGGGGAGCCAAAAACGGTCTCTGCCCCAGGAATTAAATGAACCATGATCACTGGTTTCCAAAACGGTGCTGAATACATCGTTGAATTCTATTACATGTCCGCCCCAGGTTCCGTCGCCCACATTTATACCTGCACGCGGAACTTCATAAATACTGTTGTGACTAACCGTAATATCCATCGCCATTGATATTTGCACACCGGCAGTTTGTTTCTCAATTCTGCCAATTCGATAAATCAGATTGTCTTCAACTGTACATTCTCTTGGGTACAATTCGTTTTTCGGACCGCGAACTGTGTCCATTTCTTCCATCGGAACAAACTGCCCGTATTGAAATGAAGGAGAACGAACCGCTGAAGCATCGCCAACAAAACAAATAGCGCTGGCTCCACAGTCGTGTATGTGATTTCCTTTTACCGTCAATCCTCTGTTATACTTGCTGGCAAAAATTACATTTCCACCAAGATCTGTAAACTCACAGTCATCAACTTCGCAGTTTTCTGAACCTTCAAAAAACAATGCAGCACCCCGATAAATTGTCCAGTCGCTGCGCAAAAGTGGCTCATATTTTTCCATAAAAGTGCGTTTGGTGTGCTC
>JBBQPP010000484.1:0-3721 GCA_038217255.1 Bacteroidales bacterium
ATATCAACTGGCTCATCAATCAAGAGTCCAATATAGCCGGGCAGTTTGTACCATTCCCTCCGGATGGTTCTCGAAGCTGAATTTCATCAATAATCAACAAAGAAGTAATTGTTTGTCAGAATATCAGCCTGTCATCTCGCCCTGGGCGAGACGGGTTCGAGTCCCGTCCGCACCGCGAAAAAAAGGCAGCTTCAGAAAGCTGATTTTTTCATTTGTCATTTTCTTATTCAACAATAATTGATTTTGTATTTGACTTATTGCCATCCATAATCTTAATGTAATATACTCCTCCGGCAATGTTGGATAAATCCATTTCTTTATTTAACCGGCCGTTAACAGATACAAGATTATCTTGAATAACTCTATCACCTATACTGTTATAAATTGACATTGATATTTTTTTGTTTTTTAACCCTTCAACTTCAATACTGAACTTTCCTTTGGTGGGATTTGGGAAAATCTTAATACTTAATTCTTCATTTAATTTATTATCAAAAGATTGTGTTATGTTTTCAATACTTATTTTTTGAATGCAAATATTTTGATTACCGCAATTATCTGAGATAAAATATGTCCGTTCCCACACGTTTGGTAACAGAATAGTGTCATTATATTCAGATAATAAACCAAAAGAATAAGAATCAATTCCACAATTCTCTGATAAATTTCCACCTGCAAGGATAAAATCATTCATTGAATCATGAGCATCAGGAATATTTTCATTTCCCTTTATTGAAAAATCAGGGGGGCAACTTAATGTTTGTGCAGAAGGATTAATAATAATTATTTGTTGATCACAGACGGCGAAATCACCATTTTCGTTAATAATTGAATATTTCCGCGTAATGTATTCCTCGCAGTTGCCTGAACCATTGTTTTCATCTCCTTCCCATTGAAAGGAAGATTCGATGAGTGGAAAATCGATGAAGCTGTCTGCACTGCCACCTTCTGCAATAAAATCGGCAAAAGTCAGGGATGCATCTGGTTTGTATTCTGAACAAATAAAAGTCATGGATGACGGACAATTTATGTAAAGCCCGGAATTATCGTAAAGCTTTAATGTTTGTTCGCAGGTAGCAACGTTCCCACAAAGATCCGCAATTTGGTAAGTTCTGGTTAGGGTTTCAGGTTTTGTTTTTCCGTCTGTTATTTCCATTACAAGCTTGAATGAAAGTTCATCAATCGAGCAATTATCATCAGCAAAACCACCAGAAGCGATAAATGCTGAATAATTTGCGAAACGTTCAGGTTTTGTTTTCCCAACAACTACAAATTCAGCTGGGCAGCTCAATAATGGGGGTTCTTCGTCTTTGACTATAATCGATTGTACGCATGAAGCTGTTGTGTTACATGAATCTTTTATAATATAGGTTCGGTGGATATTCACACAATCCGAATCTTTCACAATTTGGTCGCCAGCCCATGCAAAAGTATAAAAGTCAATACCACATTCGCTGAAAGCACTACCACCGGCTGTAAGAAATTCAGCGTAATCTGCATAAACCGACTGATCGATTTCTTTATTACAAGAGACTGCCAATTGCGGAGGACAATTGATGTTAATGGTTGCCATTTCTGAATCAATCTTTATAATTAATGAAGCAGAACATTCATTTGAGTCTGTCACTTCTACCATATATGAACCAGAGGCAAGATTGTCAATGTCTTTTGTGGTTTCGCCATTGTTCCATATAAACTGATAAGGAGGAACACCTCTTGAAACTGTTAGGTCAATTTTGCCGGTGTTTAGATTGCTTGCTCCATCATTTTCGTGTGTTTCTGATAGGATAATTCCTTGGTTAAGTTCAATTTGTTGCGTGCAAAAACTTTGATTGCCACAAGCATCATAGACAATAAAAGTGCGGGAAATTTTAATTGGGCAAAAACTGGTTTTAGCATCCTTATAAGTGACTTCTGCAACCAAACAGTTGTCGCTTACAGAAATACCAATTCCGGCATAACTAGTTGACGGAATTTGTTTTTCTGTTTCAGTGTAAGCGAGGCCGGTCATGCCTTTCAAATCTTCAATGCCGGCATCATATGAAGCAGCAGCCGGACATATTATTGTTGGTGTTTTTAAATCTTCTACTATAATTATTTCTGTGGCTTCCGTTCTGTTTCCACAAATATCCTTAATCTCATACCACCGTACAGTGGCTTCAGGGCATTTTATACCATCAGTAGCTTCTCTTAAAAATTTGAAAGTCGTCCAGTCCAGATCACAATTATCATTGGCTGTGTTTCCTAAACCTGCTTCAAATTGTAATTTATTTGCATAAATCACTGGTTTCTCTTCAGGGCACGAAACCATTTTATTTCCCAATACTAATTTTGGATTTTCTATATCACTTACAATAATTAATTGCTCGCAACTTAAAAAATCTCCATTTTCATTTTTTATTGAGTAGGTTCGGGTAATTGTTCCAAGACAACTATTTTTGCCGGAAACATCGCCTTCCCAGGTAAATGTGGTTTCGTTAATAGGCGATGGAGAGCTTGTTGCAGTTCCTCCGACTGATTTGAAATTAGTATAATTATAAAATGGTTGAGGAATATCACCAGCACATTCAACTGTTGAATTTGGTGGGCAAATGAAAGTAAAAATAGTATCGTTTGAACTTGAACCAGATTTAACAACATCCACACTTTCTGATATCTGCCAACAATTGTTTTCATCAGTTACTCTCAGGGAATACTTACCTGATGCCGAAATCAAATATTTTCTTTGTGTTGCATAGTTGATTTCCGATCCATTAAGTAACCATTGATAAGAAGTATATTCGTTTATTGAATACAATGAATCTTTTTTCACACTAAAAACAGGAGGGGTTGAATTGGTTATTTTGATAGTTTCAAAATAATTGTTTTTATATGAAAGGCTTTTATTAATTATATATTCACCACACAATACATTGTTCAGGTCAATATCTCTGGTTTCGCCATTTGACAAGCTAAAGTGCATCAAATTATTATTTTCGTTTACATGTCCGATTAAATGAGCATGACCAAGTTCGTGCAACACGACAGAGGCAAAATCAATTTGTTGTTGTTTGATATTACTGTTATCAAAGCACCAATTTTCAGTATTAGAAAAAACAATATCAACTTCTGAAAGCACATATTCATTTGGTTCCGAAAGACCTACTGATTTGAGAAAATAAGAAGCCCGTCCTAGAGTTTCCCCGCCCGAACCGCTGAGATCTCCAAATTGAATTGAGCAAATATCATCAGAGCCCTGCTCAACCGATAGTGTATTCCCAATTTCCCAGGGAACCGATGTGGAACATATCCAGTCTTTTATTGATTTTTCAATAATTTCTTGAGCACCACTAAATGAACTCACATTACTATGAAGATGGAAAGTATAACCACCTTTTTCGTTTGTATTTATTAAATAAATCGGCTTGTAATTTTGCTGCATTACATTGAATGAAACTATCAGTTTTTCGCTACTTTCGGCTTTTATACCATCGATATCAACGTTTATTTTACCGGTTGCAGCTTCAGTTGGAACTACCATTTGAATTTGGTTGTCGCTCCAGGAAAGGATTTTAAAATCTGAATTTGTAAAAATTTGGTGCGGATTATCAGCGTGAGTAAACCAAACTGAACTTTCCGCCTGCACAAATCCAAAACCTTCGCCATAAATATTCAAAATGGTTCCAGTTCCGGCTGTTACAGTTTTAGGCGAAAATCCCGTGATTTTATGTGTGCTTTTTAT
>JBBQPP010000485.1:0-3714 GCA_038217255.1 Bacteroidales bacterium
CCCACAGCTACACTTGATGATATTGATGATACCAGTTTAAAATTATACATAGCAGCATCAGTTCATGCTGGAAGAATTACAGATGTGGAAGGATTAAGCAAAGCAGATTTGATTGCCAAACTTCGGCTGACAGATGATAACGGCAACATTAAAAGAGCAGCCATTGTTTTGTTTGGAAAGAACCCGGCTAAGTTTTTCAATAATTGTGTTGTAAAAATTGGCCGCTTTGGAAAAGACAGCAGTGATATTAGATTCCAGGAGACAGTAGAAGGCAATATTGTTTATTTACTGAAAGAAGTACTGGAACAATTAAACCGGAAGTTTTTTACCCGTGCTATTTCATTTGAAGGTATACAAAGAATTGAGAAGGGTGAATATCCTATTGCAGCACTTCGTGAAATGTTGCTTAATGCACTGGTGCATAGAAATTACTTAGGCTCATCCATTGTACAGATGCGTATATTCGACAATTATTTTAATACCTGGAACGAAGGTGAATTACCTGCTGGCATTAGTTTGGATTCACTCAAACGGCAGCATCCCTCACGTCCAAGAAATTTGCTGATTGCTGATGTATGTTTCAAAGGTGGTTACATTGATGCATGGGGAAGTGGCACATTAAAGATTATCAGTACCTGCAAAGAAGCAGGACTACCCGACCCTGAAATTATTGAGCAGGACGGCGGCATATTGGTGACACTGCTTAAAAACAAGTATAGTACTGAACAGCTTAAAAAACTGAACCTGAATGGAAGGCAATTAGGGGCTGTTCTTTATTTACTTGAAAAAGGTAGTATAACCAATACAGAATACCAGGAGATAAACGGTATATCAAGGCAAACCGCAACCCGTGACTTGAAAGAGCTTGTCGAAAAATTTAAAATATTGCGGCGAAAAGGAACTACCGGGGCTGGAACCAACTATACTTTGAACGACTCATAAACGACTCAAACGACTCATGAAGGACTCATAACTGACTCAAATGTATCAATTCGAAGTTGGCTCAGGCTATTGACCGTTTCTATAACGAAAAGAAATATGAATGAAAATCTCTCTAATCAAATTCAACTCTTCAAATCTGTTTTCAAAGGCAGAGAAGATTTATTTGCAGTTCGTTGGGAGAAAGGGAATAAAAGTGGCTATATGCCAGCTTATTTTTATGATCCCTATATGTATCGGGCACATAAAATAAAAGGTGGCACTTTCCAGAATTATAAAGACAAAATTTATTTAAAGCTAACCGATAAGGAAATTGCAAAGCACCTAAACGGAGAACAACTTATCGGCATCTATCCTTTGCTTTCAGATAACTCATCATGGTTTTTAGTCTCCGATTTTGACAAAGAAAACTGGATAGAGGAAGCCAAATTATTTATCAAATCTTGTCAGCAAAAAGGCTTTCCTGTATATCTGGAACGTTCCCGTTCCGGTAATGGAGGTCATGTTTGGTTATTCTTTGAACAACCCTATCCAGCAATCAGAAGCAGGAAAATATTTATTTCTATACTTGAACAGTCAGGGGCATTTTCTGTATTTGATAAAAGTTCCAGTTTTGACCGTTTGTTTCCCAATCAGGATTTTCTTTCGGGAAAAGGTTTAGGAAATTTAATTGCGTTGCCCTTATTCAAAAAAACATTCGAACAAGGCAATAGTTGCTTTATTGATATTGATACATTGCAGCCCATCTCTGATCAATGGCAATTTCTGCAGAACATAAAAAGAGTTTCAACTGCAGTTCTTGACAAACTTTATCAGGATCTTTCAACTACCAATACTCAAATTTTTCAAGCACCTGTAAATGGTAAATTAGTGATTTGCTTAAATAATATGGTTAGGATAAGCCGTGAAGGAATGACAACCACTTTGATTAATTTCTTAAAGGAGGAATTAAATTTCGCCAATTCTGAATTCATAATCAAGAAGAAAATCGGTAAAAATACTTTCGGAACCAAACGGTATTTTAAACTTGTTGAAGAAACTGAAAATGAAGTAATCATTCCAAGAGGTTTTATTGGCAAGCTAATCAGGTTTTGCAGAGAAAATAAAATTGAACATAACTTTATTGATCAAAGAAAAAAACGAAAGGCTACTCCGTATTCATTCAACACCCAATTAAGAGGACATCAACAAACAGTATTTGATGCGATTTCAAAGAAAGATTTAGGAGTCATTGTTGCTCCGCCAGGTTCTGGTAAAACAATTATTGGCTTGAAGATAATTGCAGATAAATTACAACCAGCTTTAATTATAGTTCATCGCAAACAATTAGTTGAGCAATGGACAGAAAGAATTGAAACTTTTCTTGGCATTCCAAAAAATGAAATTGGAAAAATTGGGCAGGGCAAAAGCAAGGTTGGAAAGAAAATAACAATAGCAACAATTCAAAGTTTATCAAAAGAACTTGGAAAAGCTGATGCGGAAAATATTTTAACAGCATTCGGAACCATACTCGTTGATGAATGCCATCATATCCCTGCCGAAACATTCAGAAATACGATTGCAAAACTTCAAACATTTTATTTATACGGGTTAACAGCAACGCCATTCAGGAAATACAATGATGGCAAACTAATCTTTACTCATTTGGGTGAAATAATTACTGAAATAAAAACAAGCGAAATAAGTACAAGCAAGCAGGCAAAAATCATTATCAGAAATACAGAACTTGATGTTCCTTACAATTCAAAGACAGACAAGTTTGAAACACTTTCAAAAATCTTAGTCCATGACTCAGTAAGAAACAAACTTATCCTTAAAGATGTGAAAGCCGAAATTGATAAAGGCAAGAAAATAGTTATTATCACTGAACGTAAAGAACATATTGATTCGCTATATCAATACCTGAAACAATCGTATGAGACGATAACACTAATTGGAGAAGATTCTGAAATCAATAGAAATTCTAAATGGAAAATTTTAAAATCCGGAAATTATCAGGCATTAATTACAACCGGACAATTTTTCGGCGAGGGAACCGATTTACAAAATGCAAACTGTTTATTCCTGGTTTACCCATTTTCATTTGAAGGAAAGTTGATTCAATATATAGGCAGAGTTCAACGTTCCGAAGTAGTTCCCACAATTTATGATTATCGTGATATTAAAATTGACTATTTGAATAAAGTGTTTCTAAAACGAAACACTTATTACAGAAAGATTGACAGACAAGCAACTCTATTTGATGAGCCAACAGAAGAAATTGCTGATTCAAAAAATATTGCTAAAATTGAGAAGGAAATAAAAATTCCAATTGAAGAACTCGAATTTCGCTATGGTAGCATTGCTTTTAAACATCTGATTCAGGAAACAAAAGCAGAACTTGAATTTGAAATAGAAAATCTTGAAGTAAGACCTGAGTTCGAGGTCTTGAAACCTTATTTTGCAAAAGCACTTAAATCAAAGAATATAAAAGTTTACATCCATGTCGAGTTCGAAAACAGTAAACTGGTTTCTCAATTAGCCACTTCTGCTGACATTGAAAAAATAAACCAGGAAGTGATTGAAGGGGTGAAATTCAAATTTATTACAAAGAATTTTTTCGGTCAGAAACAGATAACTGAAGAAAACCTTTTAACGACAACCCAATTGCAAAATGGTAAGCAAGAACTTTATTCAGATGGGCAAGAACTTTTGGAGGACATACTAAAGCATAAGGATTATAAACATTCTAAACAATTGCGTTTTTTAGCAAACAGGCATGAAGGAATACATCTA
>JBBQPP010000486.1:0-3697 GCA_038217255.1 Bacteroidales bacterium
AGATAAACCTATCCTGTTTTTCTTCCCAGCTGATGGAACATCCCAGATGCGTACAACGCAACGAAAGCGCAATAAATCCACCGTCTTTTTGCCTTGCCAGATAAAACCTACCGCCCATGAAAGCAGTAACTGAATCAGGAGTGAAAGAATCAACCAAACCTGCTTCGAGCAATTGTTTGGGTTCAGAACTGTTATTTTGTTTTCCAGAGAACATATAGGCTGTAAACATTCCCAAAACCTCCAATGCTGCAAGAATACCAAGTCCTTTCCATACTTTATTGAAAAAGTTTCGACGACTAATCGGGTAAACAGGTTCGGGTTTTACTACTATGGGGGCTTTTTTATGCTGAGCTTTTTTCATATTCATTTGATTAAACATTCCAGGGCATGCAGAGTTCCATGTCTTTTCCCCTGAAAAAAATACCTATGATTGTAAGAACAATAAATGACACCATGATAAATACAAAAATGGCCTGAACCAATTCTGCTTTTGTTAGCCTAAGCTTTTTCAGATAAAACCAGAAATAAGCAGCCATCAATGCCAACAGAATAAATAATGGTAAAAAGCCATTGCTTACTATCGCCGGAATTGGCTTTAAAAGCAATTCGAAATTAAGTACATATTCGTTGAAAAGAATTCCGGCAAGAGTGACAACTATGGCAAATTGAGTTGTTGATTTGGATGTTTTAATTCCTTGATCTGAAAGAAACCAATGGCCTGAAGGCGCTTCGGAATAGTTCAGATATGGAATCCATGCCAAAAATATCAATACGCTTGAAGGGATAATAAACGCCGCAAAAAACGGATGAAAATGCATTAACAACTCCTGAACTCCTGCAAAATACCAGGGGGCTTTGGTCGGATTCATACTGAAAGTGGGATTAGCTTTGTCGAGTAGGGGCGCATTGAAAAGGGCTGAAAATGCGAATATTACTGCAGTTAATGCGAGCGCTACAATAAATTCTTTAAATACTAAATTCGGCATAACAGGCACCATCACCTTCTCATTCTCAGATTTAGGAACAAAAACACCTCCTGCTTTGCGAACACGCCAGAAATGATATATAACCAAAACCATCAAAATTACCGGCAAAACTGCAGAATGGAAAGTAAAAAATGAGCGCAGTGTATCTGCATTCAATTCTTTGCCTCCGATAATCATTGTTCGAAGACTTTCGCCGATTACAGGTAAATAGCCAATAATATTGGTACTTACAGTAATAGCCCAGTAGGCTAATTGATCCCAGGGAAGCAGGTATCCGGTAAAATTTAATAAAACAATCAGGAAAAGTAAAACGATACCAAATAACCAGTTTAATTTACGTTCGCCTTGGTAAGCACCTGTCAGGAATACCCGAAGGAAATGTGAAAAGGCAATGATCAGAAGGAATACACCACTCCAATAATGGATGTTGCGGATCAACTGCCCAAAAAGAACCTGATTTTTCAGAAACATGACAGAATCATAGGCTTCAGATGGAATTGGGGTATAATAAAACCGCAACATTATTCCGGTCAATATCTGGTAAACGATTAAAAGTGCAGCCATTCCTCCAAGTCCGAAAGTACGGTTAAACTGAATCGATGATTCATTTACCTTGGCAGGATGAAGGTGTAAAATTATACTTCTCATGGTATTTGAGTTAACCGGAAATTTATTTTTATTGTATTTCGTAATGAGCGCATAAAAATATGAATTTTATGCCAACAAAAAAGTATAGTTGACTACTTAGGACAAATATGAATAAGCCAATATAATGGTATTATTAACTTTGATAAGTTCAATTAATGACTGAAAAATAGCAAATTTGTTTATGCATTAAGCAAAAGAATAAAATGTGATATTTCTATTATTCTTCAGCTTGTGTATAGATTTATGCAGTCTTCCAATTCATCAACTCTTCCTACTTTGAGTAAAAAAATGTTAGGTTAATTTTCTTCTAAAAGAGAACCTCAAAAAAAATGCGGCCTCAACTGAAGCCGCATCTATATTGAAGGAATTTATTAATTACTATTCAAGATCCAAATTGTATGTATAGCTTTTACTATCAGCTGAGAGAACTACGGAATAGTTCCCCTTTTCAAGTTTTGAAAGGTCGAAACCTTCTATAACATTGAATTTTTCACCAATTGTTTTTGAATAAACCAAATTGTTATCGGTGTAAAAATTCAAAATTAGGTCTTCTTCCGGAAAATTAAGATATGACATTTTTAGGATGCCATTCTTGAAAGCGAAGTAAGGTTCAATCAAACTTTTTTCCTTACCTACAGAGATGTTTTTGTTTTCAATTTTAAATAAACGCTCGGTTGTTAAGCCGCTGGTTGTAACCGATAATTTATAAGAACCTTTTTCGAGATTTGAAAAATCAAAAACTTTTCGGTAATCTTTTGAGTCTGCATCAGTTTCTTTGAAATACACCGTTTCTCCCCGGTTGTTTTCAATACTTATTCTGAAATTTGCAGCTTCAACATTCGAAATAGCCACCACCGCTTTTTCGGCATTGAGAGGAAGGATGTTTACTTTTAAGTTTCCTGATGCCATTAATGTGTTCGCAAATGCTACAAATGCAAACAACATTGTTACTTTTGAAAATGATTTAATTGTTTTCATGTTTTTCTGTTTTAATACAAGACAAACATACACGCTTTGCGCAAAACCTGCTATATAACATACGTTAAAGATCTATTATGCTTTTGTTACCAGATTTTCACAAACATTAAAGCAATGTAAATATTTAACCATAACTTACTGAAATACAGGCTTAATTGAAATATTAAATTAAAAATAGAAACCATATTTTATGGAGATTGAGATCTTGCAATTACTTGAAGGAGCCCGAAAAGCATCGGGATTGACTGTAATTATTGACGTTTTTAGGGCTTTTTCAACTGCCTGTTATGCATTTGGTAACGGAATTCAACAAATATTTCCGGTTGGAGACCTCGAAAAAGCTTATCAATTAAAACAACAAAACCCTGATTTCATTTTAGTTGGCGAACGAAATGAGCAAAAGCCGGAAGGATTTGATTTCGGAAATTCGCCAACGCAACTTTTAACGGATAATCTTTACGGTAAATCAATGGTTCATACCACCAGCTCCGGAACTCAGGGAATTGCAAATGCAACCGGAGCGAGCGAAATTCTGACCGGAAGTTTTGTGAATGCCAGAGCCATTGCAAATTACATCCGGAAACAAAATCCGGAAAAAGTATCCTTGGTTTGTATGGGTTATAGTTGCCAATACCCTACTGATGAGGACACATTACTGGCTGTTTATATCAAAAACGAGTTAGAAAATACAATAAATGATTTTCCTGCGATGGTGGAACAAATCAAAAAGGGGGATGGCGCCCGTTTTTTTGCACCTGAAAAACAAGAGTGGGCTCCACAAGCAGACTTCGATCTTTGTTTATCCTTAAATAGATTTGACTTTGTGCTAAAGGTCGAAAACGAAAACGGATTAAATGTTTTACAGAAAATTGACTCCTAATAATTTCAATGTGAATATGAAAAAATACAACTTTGATGAAATAATCGACAGAAGTGGAACAAATAGTGTCAAATATGAT
This sequence comes from Bacteroidales bacterium, assembly GCA_038217255.1. Taxonomy (GTDB): domain Bacteria; phylum Bacteroidota; class Bacteroidia; order Bacteroidales; family Prolixibacteraceae; genus Draconibacterium. Next base: position 3,572 of record JBBQPP010000486.1, read on the forward strand.
GCCCGCGAATACTTTTTCGGGAATCCGGATGTGCTGCCTCTTTGGGTTGCAGACATGGATTTCAGAACACCTGACTTTATTGTTGATGCCCTTAAAAAACGCACGGAGCATGAGATTTTTGGATAT
>JBBQPP010000487.1:0-3683 GCA_038217255.1 Bacteroidales bacterium
TGAATATCCTGTCCGTATCTGGCTCGACGAATTTAACCGCAAAAATTTTGAGGATGTGCAAAACCTGACAGTTATAAATCCAATGAATATTCCGATAGAATTGTCACAATTTGCCGAAGTTGTGCAGGATAATTCTCCGTCATTGCTTGAACGCCTCGACCGGCAGACTTCGGTAACGCTCACTGCCGAATCGTTTGGGCGGCCTTCGGGAACACTTGCGGATGACGTGATTGCTTACCTTAAATCGCAACCCCTGCCCGAAGATGTGAAGTTGACCTGGGGCGCAGATATTAAAACTCAAGATGACAGTTTTGGCGCACTCGGCTCGGTTTTAATGATTTCGTTTATCCTGATTTACCTAATTATGGTAGCATTGTACGACAGCTACATATATCCGTTCGTGGCATTGTTTGGGATTCCGGTTGCTGCCATTGGCGCTTTTCTGGCCCTGAATCTGTCACAAAACGACATTACCCTGTTTGCCCTTTTGGGTTTGATAATGCTTATGGGCCTGGTTACTAAAAACGCGATTCTAATTGTGGATTTTACCAATCAACTTAAAGCACAAGGCAAACATTTTACCGAAGCATTGCTTATTGCCGGAAAAGAAAGGATGCGCCCCATTTTAATGACAACACTTGCCATGGCCATTGGAATGATGCCAATTGCACTCGCCCAGGGGACTGCCAGCGAATGGAAAAACGGATTGGCCTGGGTTATTATCGGTGGCCTTCTTTCATCGCTCGTGCTCACTGTGTTTTTAGTGCCTGTGGTGTATTATGCGGTTGATTCAATTAAAGAAAAAATCGGCAAAAAGAAAGAAAAATGATATGATAAAGACAGTGATAATTATTCAGTTGTATGTTTTTATCATCCTGTTTTCCCCTTTCCAAAACAAAGATGAAATAAGCTATTCTTTATCGGTAAAGGTCAGTGATTTACGAAACTCAAACGGTGTTGTGCAGTTTGCTTTGTACAACGATGAGGATTCGTTTCCCGATGAACATTATAAAAAATACTATCGAAAACAAACCGCAAAAATCATAAATGGTAGGTCGGAAGTAACTTTTAAAAATCTACCGCCGGGAAAGTATGCTGTAAATATTTTGCACGATGAGAATGAAGACGGAAAAATCAAAAAAGGCATTATCCTTCCAAAAGAAGGGATAGGTTTTTCGAACTACGAATCCATAGGTTTATCCAATAGACCTGCATTTCAAAAGGCCTCTTTTAATCTGTCGGGCAATAAAAAAATAGAAGTTAAAATTATATACATGTAAAAATGAAACGGCTGGAGTTTTCAATCATAATAATCATCTTAATACCTGTATTTGTTCTTGGGCAAGCAGAAAACCCCATGCCTGAAATTGGGCTAAAACTTATATCACTGGTAAACCAGGGGAACAGTTATATTACGTTTCCCACTGATATTGGAAACATTGAACCACTTTGGTTTGAGGCAAACCTGAACCCGAATTTTTACATCCGGCAAAGTAAGGACTCCCGTTTAATGGGGGTTCTTACACCTCAAATTATCATTCGCATGTTTCAGGAAGAATCGTTTCCGGTGCGCATACCCAGTTATATACCACAAATAACTTTGTATTATTTGCTGAAGGAAAAAGGTGGTTCACGGAACTTGAATTTGTATAGCAGGATAGGGCATCATTCCAACGGGCAGGAAGGGGATTTCTTTTTAGAAGACGGAGGCTTAAATTTGAAATCAGGGAATTTTTCCACTAACTTTCTTGAATTGGGTATCATAAAAACCAATGTCAATACCCGTTTTAATGCCTACCAGTTTTTTAAAACATCGTTCGAATTCCATCCTAAAAGTGTAACTCAAAATGAACTTGAAGGGATTTACAGCAGGTACCGATGGCACAATTCATTCTCGATTTTTAAGATTGCCCCGGAAAAAAACCAAGTTGATTCACATAAGCCGGCCATATCCATAAAAGGGGAAACTACCTGGATGTTTGGCGATTATAATCAACTCGATGCACTTTCAATGGAAAGGTTAAACGTGAGCCTTACATTTTACTATCATCCGAAATTTTTAGAAGATATCGGGCTTTTTGTTCAGTACTACCACGGCTCCGACTATTACAATATGTATTTCAACCACCGATTAGATATGGTTCGATTTGGACTAATGACAGAAAAATTGAGATTTTGAAAATTTAGAAGGTATCATTTATAAAATTGGTTTTTAATTAAAAACAACAGAGAAATGGAAGTATTTAAAGTTAACGAGATCAAAATTGAAGAAACACCACACAAAGTTGATGTTCGCAAATTGTACGACAAAGATTCTGCGCAAGCTGTGCACATTACTTTGCAACCGGGTGAAGCACTAAAACCGCATATTACTCCGGTTGATGTTTTTTTCTACGTGTTGGAAGGAACCCCCGAAATCCTTGTTGGGAAAGAAAAAATTCAGGTGCAGGCCGACAGTTTGGTTGAAAGCCCGAAAGGAATTGTTCATTGCTTGTATAACAATTCAACTAATGCTGCACGTATTTTGGTAGTAAAAGCTCCTAAACCAACAACTCAGGCAAAGTTGTTATAAAAGGAAACTAATTAGAAAAGCTCACGGCTTAATTGTGAGTTTTTTTTGGAAACTATTGGTTAGTTTATATTAACTAACAAGCTATTAAATTTAAACAAATATGATTTTTCATTTAGAGATAGAAACAATTTCATACCAATAAAATAACCTTAATAAGCATGAATATTAAGCTGAACATAACGAAAAAGGATACTGGCTCTGATAAAAAAAAGCAAAGGAGCATTAAAACCATTTTGTGTCTTCTACTCAGCATTATTTTTTTTACATCCGTTTCGGCTATACCTAAAGAATTGACCACTAAATATAGCATACACATGTTAGGTGCAAATGTTGGTGAGTTTGCTGTTACCCAAACAAGCATTAATGGAATTATAAATATTGAAGCAATAACCGAGGTAAAAGTTAATCTTCTTTATTCCTATCGGATCAAATATGTTCAAAACACAGTTTACAAACAGGGCGTACTTCAAAATTCGAATGTTGAAATGTACAAAAACGGAAAATTACATTCCACCATGCGGATGAAATTCGAAAATGGATTGTATCTACTTGTTATTGATGGAGATACAACAATTATTAACGATTCAATTACTTACAGCGGGAGCTTACTTTACTTCAATGAACCCAAAGAGACTAAAAAAATATTCAAGGAGAGGAATTCAGAAATGAGACTAATAACACAGGTGAGTGATCACAGCTACATTATTAAAGACGAGAAAGACAGGGAAATTAACAGATACTATTATGAAGACGGAATATTACGTTATGCAAAAATGCGACATGCACTGGGAAATGTAGAGTTAATACGAGTAAAGGAATAGAAACAAGTAAAACTGATGATTGAATTTTCACAAATAGAACCAATTTATTATTTACTGCCTTTGGTAGGTTTGCTGATAGGATTGTTTGGCACCATGCTCGGCGGTGGGGGTGGATTTTTCTTTTTACCCGTTCTTACACTTTTAGTAGGAGTGCCAGCCCAAACAGCCGTAATTACATCGTTGGTTGCTACGCTGCCCATTTGCATTGTTGGCTCACTGGCTCACTATCACAAAGGGAATATTGATTTTAGAGCAGGGTCGAAATTTGCCCTTGCCGGAATTATCGGTGC
>JBBQPP010000488.1:0-3682 GCA_038217255.1 Bacteroidales bacterium
GAAAATTATGCAATCGACAAAAAATATCCGGATATAATTTACATTCCTGAACATGCCGATATTAACATTGAACAAAACTCGATAGTTTGGGAACACAAAGGTGTAGAACAAAAATTAAAACTTTCACCTAAAAAAACGTATGTGCATCCTTCCGGTCATAAATTTCAATTGGTGAAACACCCGGAACAACCTTTATGGAGAATTATTGATACCGCACCCGAGGGAATGTTTTGTCACAAACCAAGTACTGTTTCTGGCGGAGGGAAATCCGAGATTTCCAAATCAATGCAAAATGCTATAAAATATGGTACTTTTTATATCCGCGATTTGGAAGAAGATTCAAAAAAAGCAGATATTCTTATAAATTATGATTACTCGCACCGTTGGAAAACGATTTATCCGGATGCAACACTATCAAGACCATTTTTAAGTCCAGAACGGACTTTGGGTTCGGCAGTAAAATTGCTCACTCCTTCTGATCAATACAACGACGAATACAACGAATTCCTTGAAAGCATTCCTGCGTACATTCGAACCCTGGCTTTGTTTATAAAGAGAATGTATCGAAGCCAACAAGACAAAGGGTCGTGGAAAGAACATTTAAATGTGGAAATTGTAAACGGCAGGAGCGGAAACTCACTTCGATACAAACACAATAAAATTGTTGCCAGTTATGTGCGCATTGGTTTCAGTCCTGAAGGTAATTGGTATATTCACAAGTTGAGATCGGATTTTGTTCCAAGTGAAAAAATACAGATGGAAGATGACATTTCAGCAACAATTACACTGCCGGCAAATCAGCTGAACAACCTCAACCCTGAGTATTCAAATAAAAGTGTAAAGTTAGTTACCAACTGCGAAAGTTATCTTTTTCAACGACCCGACGAAGCAATAATTCGCGGTTACGACAAAGATTCAGAGGCAGATATTGTAACCGAAAATACATTTCTTACCAACTATGAACCACTCACAAAAAAAGTTGCCATTGAATTATATGATGATGCAATCAGTTTCGATCAATATACTGTGCCTGTTCAAAAATTAATTACACGCGTAATTGAAAGTGATAAAGATTGTTATTTTGTTGCACCATCACATACTAGAATTGTAGATGGAATACCCACTAATAACCCGCGTTATTTGCAACGCAATATTTTCAAGAATGAAACTCAGGCAACCTATTTGGCCGAAATTGGAATAAGGCTGCATCGAAAAATTGAATCTGAAAAGGCAGCACATTTCCCGGTAAATGCCGTTCTTCCGGGCAGAAGAAACAATCCCGGAAATAAAAAAGCCGGAATCAGACCCTTGAGCGTATATAATCCGATTCATTATCAGGAAGTTCCGGAGCTATTTATGGATTTTATTTGCAGCCTTACCGGAAAATCTCCTTCAACTACCGGAGCTGGTTCGGAAGGAGCATTAACAAAGGGACCGTTCAATATGCTGGTTCCCACAACCGACTTAAATAATGCGCTGCTTTCGTATATTTTATCTGAATACCAGGGTTTTAGTTCCGCAGCAGGTTATGTTGGACAAGAAAAACGATTCGATCACGATATCAGCATTTTAATACCTGAAATATGGGCTCGGCTTGTACCGGAAGATCGGGACGCCAAACTATTGATTAAAAATAATTGTTTGGAGAAACTGGAAGATTTTGAATACAATGGTAAAAAAATACTGGCAAGCCGTTTAGGTTATCGCATTACCAAAAACTTTGCGTTTCGTTGTATGAACCGCCTTTTTGATGAACCTCTGGCTGTTTTTAATGAAAAGATGCTTAAACCGGAGCTTCAGGGAATGGAAGAATTTGTTGACGGAATTAACAATATTGTTGAGGCTCAGCAAAAAGTTGCTTTACAGTATTTTGAGGAGGGAAGTGTAGATTCAGCAATTCCTCCGCTAAAAATCCTACTTCACACAATGGCACATGGGAATTTTGAAGGGAAAGATCTAAGTCATCCGGAATTAAGGAAACAATTTGACCGTGATTATGTACTTCAAACCGGATGGTACAAGCAACGTCTTCAGCTTAAACAAACCAAAGATTCTGCTTTTCTGAAAAAGCAAATTGCCTATTTAACTGATTTTATGAATCATACGAATAACGAAACTCTGGCGTTAGAAATGCAAATTGCTGAACGAATTGATAAAGCAGAAAGTGAGTTAAAGCATATTGAATCAGAAAAATACCTACAAGACCTGATTGGCACAATAGGTGCCGACCCACTGTTTAAAGGGAAAAAATAACATTTACGGTGTTAAATAAAAAGCCGCCTTTTCTAAAATGATTTGGCGGCTTTTTAAATTTTGACGGTTAATTATAAGTTTACCAATACTTTATAAAAATTGAAAAGATCGCGTTTCACGGGGTCAAACTGATAATATGCCATTGCGATACGGCTAATATCCTGAATTGTCTCATAGATTTCTTTAACCTCTTTTTGACCATAGGTATTTAGCTGTGTGTCGCCTTCCAGAGCCTCAAAACATTCCGTAAATTTTGTTATTTGCTTAGCGCAATTTAAAATCTTATCAATTACAGTATCTGGTGTGTTTTTCGAAATTATTTTTTTCCTGGTTTCCTCATCAAGATTATTTGCAAAGGTTGTAAGGAATTTGTGTAAACTAAGGTGATCACCGTTTTTAGCATCACTAAAAAATTCAGTATAACCATGTTTTTCGAAGAAATTTTTCAGAAAAGGTTTGTCGTTCTTAAAATCAACTTTAATTGAGGCGCGAAGAACTTTCAGCCCCTGCATCCCTGCAATCATAATATCGTGCCATTCAACAAACCGGGAATAGTCGATAGATTCCTTATCGCCTAAATAGTATTTTTCAATTGTGTCGTTAACCCAAACATTTATAGAAGTAGCATAACCCGGATCCCAGTCATTTCGGATCCTGCTGAGTTCATAAACGTTTTCCTTGAAAGTTTTGGCAATTTTCTCACAGGCTAAAATTGTTAGGGTACTGGTTGGGCATTCAATCATTGTTTCCATTTTATACGATTTTTAAGTTAGACGATTACTACAAAGCTACCAAACTCGAACTTAATAAGTCTAATAAAACGGCTTAAATATTGAATGTTATACAGTTATGTTATGAAACTATGTTACAAAACATTTTGGAAGAAGCCTCACCTAACCCCAACAAAAGAGGAGGACAAGAAAATCAGCATTAACTGGATATAATATTTCCAATCACAACCAATTAGCAAAAACAGCAATTATGAATGTCTTTTTTGTAATTCCCTCACAATATCTTCAATCCGATATCCTTTATGGGTGAGCAAAACAATGAGGTGGTAAAGTAAGTCGCCAGCTTCGTAGATAAAGTTCTCATCATCGTTCGCCATGGCGCCAATTATGGTTTCAACCGCCTCTTCTCCAACTTTTTGTGTGATTTTGCGCGTTCCTTTTGTGAACAACGAAGTTGTATATGAACCTTCGGGCATTTCTGCTTTGCGTTGATCAATAAAATCCTGTAGGTAACTTAAAAACTGAACATCGCCTTTGGGGTTTACCTCATCAAAACAAGTGTCGGTTCCAGTGTGACAAACCGGACCAACAGGATTTACTTTTATAAGAAGTGTGTCGTTGTCGCAGTCGATTAAAATGGAAACCACGTTCAAAAAATTCCCCGATTCTTCGCCTTTGGTCCACAAACGGTTTTTGGT
>JBBQPP010000489.1:0-3680 GCA_038217255.1 Bacteroidales bacterium
CATGGATTGATAAATGCAAAAACAGTGATGGAGGCAGTAAAATCGGGTAAAGCAAATTATCATTTCATTGAATTCATGGCTTGCCCGGGAGGTTGTTTGGGAGGCGGTGGTCAGCCCATACCAACAAATCCTGAAATCAGGAAAAAACGTGCAGAAGCAATTTATGCCGAAGACGGGGCTTTAACACTTCGGAAATCGCACAATAATCCAGAGGTGCAGAAATTGTATAAAGATTTCCTGAAACATCCGCTCAGCGAAATTTCGCATCATTTGCTGCACACTACATATACAAAGAGGGAAAGGTATTAGTAATAGAACCTAAAAATCCGGTATCTTTGGTATCGGATTTTTTTATGGAAAATATTTTTAAAACAACTATCGAAACTCATATTGGTTATCTGGAATTATCAACTGATAATGAATTTTTATTGTCGGTTTCATTTGCTGAAACGTTTGGTTTGTCTTCTGATTTTCAACCTGATATTTTAAAAGAATCAGCTTTGCAAATCAGTGAATATTTTGAAGGAAAGCGAAAAGAATTCAATCTCAACCTGCAACCTGCCGGAACAGATTTTCAATTGAAAGTTTGGGAAGAAGTGAAAAAAGTAACTTTCGGTGAAACGGTTTCTTACCTTGATATTGCAATACGAACAGGTTCGAGAAACAATACCCGTGCAGTTGGTTTGGCCAACGGCAAAAACCCGATTCCAATTATAATACCTTGCCATCGCGTAATTGGTACAAACGGAAAACTAACTGGTTATGCCGGAGGATTGGAAAGAAAAAAATGGTTGCTTCAGCATGAATTAAAATATTCTAGTGGAAAGGGGTTGTTGTTTTAATGGAAGGCAGAGGGAATAAAGCAGAGGCAAAGGGTAAAGAGCAAAGTGTATTAGCTCTCGATTATTTTAAAGCACTCAACACCAATGGCAAATGTAAGCCGCCAAATGGTTTTTGTTTGAAATTGGAGAATGGTTCAATCTCCCTGAAACCTGTATTTTTCAGAATGGCAATTAAATCAGCGCTTTTTAATGCAAAAAGTGTAGTTTCATTTGACACAATCCGATCTTCTTTTTTGATTTCCAATTGGGTTTGAAAACGGATAAGCGGATTGTTTTCACTGATCGCATATTTTCGGATAAACCGGATATTTAAAGTTTCGATAATGGGAAGTTCAGTAACCGGTTCGCTTAAAATATAATCGTAATTGAGTATTTGCATCAGGAAATAACCGCCGGGTTTTAAAACATTGAAAACGCCTTTTAACGTTTGCTGCATCAACCCGATTGATGGCAAATGAACAATGGTATTCCCAAAACACAAAACAACATCAAATTGCCTTTCATGAAAATCGGATCCAAGTTCCAGCATATTCCCAACTTGAAAATTGGGTGGCGCGAATTCTGATTCGCGTTTATCAGAATCAGCGGAACGAAATCCGCTGTACCCGTTTGCCCGATTGAGCAAATCTTCATTCAAATCGATACCAATTACTTTTGCCCCTTCTTTTGCCAGTTGAAAAGCCAATTCGCCCGTGGCACAACCAATATCAAGGATTTCTTTTCCACACAACTTCCCCACCCTGTTTTTTACAAACTGTAACTGCATGGGTTGGTACGGAAATATTTCAGCATAATACTTCGAAATTGAGGTATAAAACTGGTTTTGTTCGTTATTCATAATAACAGTTTCGAGTTTAAAGTTCCGAATTCAAAGTTTCAGGTTGCCTGTAAACTTTAACTAATTGTTGTATTCTTCTAAAAGTAGTTGGGCAATCAGTAGATTGATATTTTAATCAGAATATCGTTTTACCGAACCCAGTCCATCGATATATTGTGTAACTTTTGGATCGCCTTTGTAACGGAGTTTACCTACTCCTTCAATTTTTGCATTGAGCGTTTTTGTTGCGTAAACACTGCCTGTCCCAAATCCGTAAGCGGTAAAACTCGCATCTTTGGTTTTTAATTCGGCAGCGTCAACATGGCCTACACCGTTTATTGTAATATCCAGTTCATTTGCGACACCTTTTAATTCAAACAAAAATCCTCCTTCGCCATAAATTTTAACATTATCCGCTTTCAAATATAAGTCAACATTTGCGCCGCCTTCAATATTTACCGCAAAATTGTTAAGGTCGATATAACCATTTGTTTTCAGGTTAACCCCACCTTCTATTTTCAATTTTTCAAGTGTTTTAAAAGTGATATACAAACTAATCCGACTGAAACTAAAAAGTGATTGATCCATTTTTATCTCAACTTCATTTTGGTTTCTCCGAATTTTAATGTCGTCAAATATATCGTCGTTTGTGGTTTTTACCGTCACCGAGCAATGATCGCCCTGAACAAGGTAAACTTTAAAAGCGCCTTCAATTGTAATTTCTGAAAAGTCGCCAACTTCATAATTTTTTGATTTCCAACCATCCTCTTCCTGTGCACAAACCGCAATCGAAATGGTCAATGTTAAAAGTGCTAATAATACAAGTTTGATTTTCATGATGATTTTTTTTAAAAAGTTTTAGTACAATAAAACTACGTTGAAAATCAGATTGATGTTTTTTAATTTCGATGAATCAACTGATTTTATAGATAAACAATAGAAATTCAAATCTCAATGAATTGTTTTAATGAAATTCAAAAAGCAGCCAGTAAAAGAATTATCATAAGAACTCGTCCCCCTTTAATTGCAATAATGTATAAAAAGCCAAATATAATTAATAAAGGCTCAATGATTGGTTGTTTTCTCCTTCATCCAAATGGGCGTTGTATCTGATTTATGATTTCCCCCAATTATGTTCTTGTATAGTTCAGGTCTTCTGGCATTTCTATACCTCCAACCTCCAGAAAGTTGTATTTTTTCTTTTGTAATTTTTGAGATTGTAATGTCGTTTTCAAATGATTTTATTTCGGATAAAACTTCTCCATAGGGGTCGATTATCATCGAATTTCCATTTTTCAAATGCTCGCCGTCATAACCAATCGGATTGGTAAACGCATAATAAACTCCATTGTCATAAGCCCTTGCAGGCAGCCAGCGCATTAACCAACCCCTTCCTTTTGGTCCGTCAAATTCCATACGCAATGAAACAGGGTCGTTTTCACGATTCTGCCAATATTTGTCGGCTACATAACCCCGATGTGGCATTGCCGATGGGGTGCAGCCTGTAACGTGGGGTGCGAAAATTAATTCCGCTCCCAAAAGGCTTGTTGCCCGAACGTTTTCGATGACGTTATTGTCATAGCAAATCAAAATACCGCATTTCCAACCAAGTAGGTCGAATACACAATATTCATCGCCAGCAGATATATACTTGTTGATAAAAGGATGTATTTTTCGATACTTTGCTACCAGTCCCTCTCCTGTAACGCAGATATAGGTATTGTATATTTTTTCGTCCGATTTTTCTACCAGACCTGCCAAAATCGGAATATCCAGTTCTTTGGAAAGCCTAATCAATTCCTGCGTACTTTTTCCATTCGGTACGACTTCTGCTAACTCCGTTATCTGTTCAAGGCTTAAATCCTTTGTAAAAGTGTAGGCAGTAATCGACATTTCGTGAAAACTGATTAAATCTGCACCTTTTGATTTTGCTTTTTCGGTAAGATTTCGGATTATGGACAAATTATAAGCTTTATCTCCATCCTTTGGTTCAAATTGAGCAACTGCTATTTTCATGTTTT
>JBBQPP010000490.1:0-3678 GCA_038217255.1 Bacteroidales bacterium
TGGTGCGACGATTATTCGGTTGGCAGTATTGCCGACTGGGGTGCTCATATAATTGATGATGCTCAATGGTGCAACGGAACCGAAAAATGGGGTCCGGTTGAGGTAGAAGGTGTTGGTTCGATGCCTGCTAAAGGTTACTATAATACCTTTAATAAATTCAACCTAAAATATAAATATGAAAACGGTCTTGAACTGGATGTTCACGGTGATAAAGTTGAAATTTTTATCGAAGGAACAGATGGCTGGTTGCTTGTGGATGGCTGGAATCAAGCTCTTCAGGCAAGTAATCCTGAACTCCTTAAACTTGACTTGACAAAGGAAAAAGTGCAGCTTTACACGGCAAAAAACGAGCAATTCAATTTTATTGAATGTGTTAAAACTCGCAAAGAAACATTTCATCCTGCAGAGGATATGCACAGATCGGCAACAATTGCACACATGGGTGTTATTGCCATGAAATTACAACGCAAATTGCAATGGAATCCGGCTAAGGAGGAATTTATAAACGACCCTGAAGCAAATGCCATGCGCTCACGCGAAGAGCGAGACCCGTGGAAACTGAAAAATTTAATTGTATAAGACTGGTTAAAATACAATCAAATTTTAGCAAATATTATTTTTTCCTTTGTTGCGATAAAACTAACTTTAGCGCCCAAAATGGATACTGGTTGCTTGATACTTGACTGGTCTTGATACTTTGTACTTAATACTCAATACTAATAATACTCAATACTAAAAAATAATGAATACAAACCGTCGGAATTTTATCAAAAACACAGCAGTTGCGGCAGCAGCAGTTAGTGTTGCCCCAACATTTCTACAAGCCTGTGCATCTCCATCGGAAAAAGTTACGGTGGCATTAATAGGTTGCCGCTCAATGGGGTGGAGTGATCTGGACACATTTCTGAAACAGGAAAATGTAGAGTGCGTAGCGTTATGCGATGTTGATTCAAAAATTCTTGAACAGAGGGCAGCTGACGTTGAAAAGCGAACTGGAAAACGACCGCAAACTTTTGGTGATTTCAGGAAAATCCTCGAAAACAAAGAGATTGATGCAGTTATTATTGGTACACCCGACCACTGGCATGCCATTATTATGATGATGGCTTTGGAAGCTGGAAAACATGTTTATGTTGAAAAACCAATGGGCCATAGCATTGAAGAGTGTAATGCAATGGTTGCCATGGCAGCAAAGTATCCAAAATTGAAAGTTCAGGTGGGTATGTGGCAGCGCAGTTCAAAACATTGGTTTGAAGCATCTGATATTGTAAAATCGGGCGAACTTGGCGATGTCCATTTGGTAAAAGCCTGGATTTATAAAGGTTACAATACACCTTTTCCTGCACTGCCTGATACTGAAGCCCCTGAAACTGTTGATTATGACATGTGGCTTGGTCCGGCACCAAAACGCCCTTTTAATGCCAACCGTTTTCATTATAATTTCCGCTGGTGGTGGGATTATGCAGGTGGCGCGATGACTGACTGGGGTGTGCATTTGCTGGATTTTGCACTATTTGGCATGGACGCCGGTATGCCGCAATCGATTTCTCCCGGCGGTGGTATATATTATTATGAACCCGGTGCAATTGAAACTCCGGATACTCAGCAAGCCCTTTATAATTACCCAAAACATTCAATGATTTGGGAATGTGGTTTAAACCCGGGAATTGGCCCATACGGGCGGGGACATGGTGTTGCTTTTATAGGGAATAAAGGTACTTTAGTTGTTGACCGTGGCGGTTGGGAAACCATGCCCGGTAGAAACAATGATGAAAAGAAACCATTTTTTGAAGGGAAAAAACAAAAGGATTATGGCGATGGCTTGAATGAACATGTCCAGAATTTTCTGAAATGTATCCGCGATGGTGGCAATGTAAATGCAAGTGTTGAAATTGGCGCAAAAACAGCAATTGTTTCTGAAATGGGAAATATTGCTTACCGCGTTGGCCAGCGCATCCACTGGGACGATACAACAAAAAGTTTCAAGGAAGAAGAAGCCAATAAATTAATGACACTTAGTTACAGCGAAAACTGGAAGTTGCCTAAAGTATAGCACTAAAAAGGAGTTTGAATTTTTCAGGTCAAACTTTTGTAGTAATTGTCTTTATTGTTCTTTAAAAGATTTGCCCGATGAATTAATTCATCGGGCGAATTTTTTTATGCCACATTTCAACCTGCTGGAAGTTAATTAAACCAAAACGTTCCGCAAAATTCAAAAAAAACAAACAAATATGTTTACTTCTTTCCGTATCTTTGTTTTATTAACTCAAAATCATAAAGAATATGATGCCAGAAATCCATAGGTTAAAAGGATTACACCCTGGTTCAATTTTGAAAAGAGAAATCAAGAAAAGAGGGTTGAAAAATAAGGAATTAGCGTCATCAGTGAATGAACATGCTCAGACAATTGGTGCAATATTAAAGGAAAAAAGAAATGTAAATCCCAATTTATCGATAAAACTTGGTCGCGAGCTTGGGGTTGAAAGTGATTATTTTATGATGTTGCAAGCCAGCTATGATGTTAAGAAAGCTGAGTTGGAAAACTCGAAACAAAAGACTCCTGACCTTGATATTATTAGAAGAATTTTATTTTGGGATACAGATTTCGATAAAATAGACTGGATTAAAAATAAAAAGGCCGTAATAAAAAGAATCTTTGAGAGGGGCAATGATAACGAGATAACTGAGATTATTGGATTTTACGGAATAGAAACGATTAGAAAAATACTCAACAACGTGAATTCCAATTTTTTACCTTCATTTGATTCAAATTTGAAACTGTACAAAGTAAAATGAAGATTTATAAAAATACTGTTTCTGATTTGTTGTGGGAAGTACTTTTAAAATTAATGGCACTTGACGAATTAAAATCTTTTCGACTTGTTGGAGGAACTACTTTAGGCTTATTGTTAGGTCATCGGATTTCTGTTGATATTGATATGTTTACCGATGCAGGGTATAATTCAATCGACTTTGATGTTATTGATAAACAACTTCTCTCATCTTTTAAATACGTTGAATTTGGTTATGGGGGAAATAACAGCATGGGCAAATCTTATTTTATCGGAAACAGCAAAAATGATGTGATTAAAGTAGATTTATTTTATACGGATCCCTTCGTTTTTCCATTGGTTGAATATCAGGGAATTCGGCTTTCAATGCTTGAAGAAATTGTTGCAATGAAACTTGAAGTTGTGGGTAATAACGGCAGAAAAAAGGATTTTTGGGATTTACATGAGCTTATGGAAAGGTTTGCATGGGATCAGATGCTTGATTTTTATATGAAACGATACCCATATAATTTTTCGAAAGAAGAAATTATTAAAAAACTTACTTTTTTTGAAGAAGCTGACGCTGATTTTGACCCTATTTGCCTAAAAAACAAATATTGGGAATTAATTAAATTAGATATCGAAGAATCTATTAATAAAAACTTTGGCTAAAATCTATCAATATGAACTCAAATCGTAGAAATTTCATAAAAACAACTGCCCTTGCAACAGCAGCATTCGGAGCGTTCCCAACTATATTGCGGGCAGGTTCTGCAAACGAAAAAATTGTAGTCGGATTAGTAGGTTGCAACGGAATGGGTTTTAATGACCTAACTGCATTCCTTAAACAACCCAATGTTGAATGCGCTGCAATTTGTGATGTTGACAGAAATGTGCTTGAAAAACG
>JBBQPP010000491.1:0-3673 GCA_038217255.1 Bacteroidales bacterium
CCGCATTTTTAGTCCATTTGCGAATGTGCACATAAAGTCATATTCCGAGGGAGTATTATAAATCCCTTTGCGCGGGTAATCGGCTTTTCCCTCAATTTCAACAGGACCGGTATGTTCCAGGTCAGTACCCCAAAGTGCAATGTCGATGTGGTGGCCTGCCCAATCGGTTAATTGGCCACCTGAGTAATCCATAATCCAACGCCAATTCCAATGGTAAACACCACGGAACGGAACTGTGGGTGCTGGTCCCAACCAAAATTCCCAGTCCAATCCTTCCGGTATATCAGCTAAAGCAGGCGCCGGCTTTTCCTGTCCTCCGGTTGGCAAACCAACTTCAACATATTTTACGTCGCCAATAACACCATTTCTTACCAATTGGACAGCCTTGTAAAATTCACCTGAAGACCTTTGCATACTTCCGGTTTGCCATACGATATTATTCTTTTCAACGGCTTTTACTATTTCAATACCATCATCGATAGTACGGCACAGTGGTTTTTCAGCGTATGCATCCAAACCTGCATTGGCTACAGCCGAATAAATAATTCCGTGCCAGTGGTCGGGTAGGGCTATTCCAACACCATCAATCTTTTCTTTGGCAAGAAATTCCCTGAAATCAAGATACTCCCTGCAATCTTTGTTTTTGTACTTTTCATTCACAATGTTTGCGGCTTTGTCACGGTTGGTTTTATCAACATCGCATACCGAAACTACCTGAACTTCGGGTATTTTTAAGAAATTTTGCATGTTGTAGGTTCCCTGTGAGCCTACTCCGATAAATCCCATAACGTGACGGTTACTTGGCACCACAAAACCATTTGTACCCATAGCAGAAGCCGGAATAATGGTCGGAATGATAATCATTCCTGCACTTGTGGCCAGTGTTTTTTTCAGGAAATCTCTCCTGTTTGATTTGTTTTGCATAACAACAGAATTTTAAATAATTTATTTAACCGAAGGGATTTAAGAACCCGGATCGGTTTTAGTTGGTTTATATTCTGCTAATCTAATAATTCATTTAATGAATTTCAGGATTATGAACTGAAAATATATATTTTTAGGAATAACAAAGTTTTCAAAAAATGAAATTAGCTTATTCAAATCTTATTTTAAGTCTTTTACTGGCAATGTCGGGCCTCTTTTGTGCTGCCCAGGAACCAAATTGGCCTGAACCAATCCAGGAATCAAAACCGTGGACACGTTGGTGGTGGATGGAAAATGCTGTTGACAAGGAAAATATAAAACGGGAGTTAAAGGAAATGGCTGATGCCGGAATTGGTGGTGTTGAAATTACCTCCATTTACGGGGTGAAAGGGGAGGAAGAACGTTTTATTGAATATTTGTCACCCCAGTTTTCCGAAATTCTGAATTTCACAATCGATGAAGCAAACAAACTGGGAATGGGAGTTGACTTGCCACCCGGAAGTGGCTGGCGTTGTGGTGGGCCGTTTGTCCCGGAAGAAAAAGGATTGTGGTCCCTGAAGATGCAAAAAGTGCTGGTAAAAAAAGGAGAAACCTGGCAATTATCGACTGATATGGAAAATATTGCAGCTGCTTCGTTTGTGAATGAAAAAGATGAATCAACAGCGATTGATGTAAGCCAAAAATTTCAGGTTCCTGCAAACGGCACAATTTATTTAGCGCAACGATTGAAAAATACTGATAAAGTGAAACGACCCTCACATGGCGGCCAGGGCTGGGCAGTTGACACCTTCAACGAAATAATTACCGACTGGTATCTCTCGGAATTTTGGAAACGATTGGGAATTGATGAAGGAAAATTGCGTTGCTTTTTTCACGATTCATTTGAATATACTGGCGATTTTACGACCTATTTTACCCAGGAATTTAAAAAACGACGGGGATATAATTTAAGTGATATATTATTTGAATTGTCGGGTGATTGCAAGGATGCTGAAAAAGTAGCACGTGCCAAATCAGATTATCGCGAAACGCTTTCCGATTTGGTACTCGAATCATTTATTCAACCCATGACAAAATGGGCCCATGAACATGGAAGTTTGAACCGCAACCAGGCACACGGTTCGCCGGGGAATATCCTCGATTTATATGCTGCCTGCGACATTCCTGAAACCGAGATTTTCAGGACAGTGGAACCCGGCACAGTTGACGTTTTTGTGAATAAATTTGCTTCTTCGGCGGCACATGTTTCGGGCAAAAAATTGACTTCTTCCGAAAGTTTTACCTGGCTTGACGAACACTGGACAGTTACTACTTCGGATATGGTTCGGGCAACAAACCGTTTTTTTCTGGCGGGAATCAACCACATGTTTTTTCACGGAACCTGCTATTCACCTGAGGATGCAAAGTGGCCGGGCTGGTTGTTTTATGCCTCAACGCAAATGAATAACCGAAACCCACTTTGGCCGGAACTGCCTGCTTTGTTCAAATATATTGAACGCTCGCAAACCATTTTACAAAAGGCAACTCCCCAAAACGATTTGTTGATTTACTGGCCATATTGCGATGTGGCTGCCAGCGAAGGTCGTTTATTTAACCATTTGGGTGTGAACAAAGATGCAGGTTGGTTTAAAGAGCACCCCATTTCCGAATTGTCTGGAGAACTTACCAACGCGGGGTACACTTTCGATTATATTTCCGACAAACAATTGTTAAGCAGCAAAATATTAAATGGCGAAATTGTAACCGAAGGAAAAGCAAAATACAAAGCTCTTGTGGTTCCCAAAACCGATTATATTCCGCTCGAAACGATGAAACAGTTGGAACAATTTATCGCTGCTGGTGGAAAAGTTTATTTTGATGAATCACTTCCGAAAAGTGTCCCTGGGATGTTTGATTTGAAAGTGAGGGAGGAAAAACTAAAACAGATTGAATCAGGGATTTCAGCGAAAAAATGGGTTGGAAATGTGCCTGATAAACTGGCAGAAAACAATATTCAAGGCGAAAAATCACTTTCGGAAAAAGGTTTTCATTTTCTGAAAATGAAGTTGAACGGTGAAAACTGGTATATGATTTTTAATACCGGGGCTACTTTCAAAGATGAATGGGTAGAATTGGCATCACCTGCAAAATCCTATGTGTTTTACAATCCGATGAACGGGGAAATTTCAGTTGCTGAATCAGACAAAAACAAAATTCATTTGCAACTGCATTCCGAACAGTGTTTATTTGTGAAATGTGCTGATACAGAAACTAACTTGCAGTCATTTTTATATGAGAATCCTTTAACGAAACCTAAGGAAATAGGTGGTTTGTGGCAGATTTCATTTGTAAATGGCGGACCTGTCTTTCCCGGAAATTTGCAAACCGATAATCTAATTTCGTGGACAAAAATGGGCGACATGGAAACCCGTCGTTTTGCCGGAACCGCCAAATACACGACTGAGTTTAACCGGGAGAGTGAGGCAAAAAATGCCATTCTTGATTTAGGGTCAGTAAAAGATTGTGCCCATGTAAAACTGAACGGAAAGGATTTTGGCACTTTGCTTGGGCCAACTTTCAAAATAAAAGTGGATAACCTGCAGCAAGGAAAAAATATTTTACAAATTGAAGTTACAAACGTTGCCGCCAACCGCATCCGCGATTTGGATATCAACGGCATTGAGTGGCGTAAATTTTACGATATCAACTTTGTAAATATCGATTATGAGCCGTTTGATGCTTCGGGCTGGGAAATTCGGGATGCAGGATT
>JBBQPP010000492.1:0-3670 GCA_038217255.1 Bacteroidales bacterium
TAAACGGATTTTCGTTGGCATCGAGAAAAACCATTGCATCGCCCGAATATTCATCGCGGGCAGACGAATAGGGTTTTAGGTTTTGTATATTTTTTCGAAGCAGGTTGTTGATGTTCATTTTATGATTGATTGTTTATTCTATTAGTAATTGTATTTTTTAACTTTGCAATATGAGTCCAACTGTTTTCAGGGAACAAAATTACAGGTTTTTCTTTTTTTCGAGAGAAGAAGAAAGAATGCACATTCATGTGGTTAGTCCTGAGGGAGAAGCCAAATTTTGGATAGAACCTGAAATAGAACTTGTTAAAAGCATAGGGCTCAACAAAAAGCAGATTAATCTGTTGTTGAATTTGATAAAAGAAAAGCAAAATGAAATCAGAAATAGCTGGAAAGAACACTTTAGAAGTTGAAGTAACTAATATTTCAATGCACGAATTTTGGTTATTCTTAGGGGGAAAAGAGTTTTTTCTCCCATTTAATGATTTTCCCTGGTTTAAAGATGCTCGTATATCAGAAATTTCGAACGTTTCATTATTGAACGACCAACATTTGTTTTGGGAAAAATTAGATATAGATCTTACTTTAAACATGATTCAAAATCCGCAGAAATATCCGTTAATTTCAAAATAATCAAATTTCTTTCAACCTCAGACTTACAGCATTTTTGTGTGCTTCAAGTTCTTCGGTAGCGGCCATCTTTTCGATAGCAGGACCAATATTTTGTAACCCTTCTTTTGAAATCTCCTGAAATGTAATTTTTCTTAAAAAGCTATCGAGATTAACTCCGCTATACGACCTAGCCCAACCATTTGTGGGTAACGTGTGATTTGTTCCTGATGCATAATCACCGGCACTTTCAGGTGTATATTCTCCTAGAAAAACAGAACCTGCATTTGTTATTTTATCGGCAATTTCTGCATAATTTTTTGTGCTGATTATTAAATGCTCCGGAGCATATTGATTTATTAGATCTATTTGCTCATCCAGATTTTCCTGAACAATTAAAATGCTGTGCTCGAGTGCTTTTGAGGCTGTTCTTCCTCTTGGCAGCTTTATTACCTGTCTTTCAATTTCAGTTAACACCTTTTCAACAACTTCCAATCGGTTGGCAACCAAAACCACCTGGCTATCAGCTCCGTGTTCAGCTTGCGAAAGCAAATCGGATGCTACAAACGCCGGATTAGAAGTATCATCGGCTACAACCAAAACTTCCGATGGACCGGCGGGCATGTCAATGGCAACGTCATTCATACTGACCAACTGTTTTGCTGCCATTACAAACTGGTTTCCCGGACCAAAAATTTTGTAAGTTTTTGGAACTGTTTCCGTTCCAAACGCCATTGCTCCAATGGCTTGCACTCCACCAAGTTTATAAATTTGGGTTACTCCCGAAATTTTTGCAGCATATAAAATTGCAGGGTGTATTTTTCCTTTTTTGTTGGGTGGCGAACACAATATAATTTTTTTGCACCCTGCAATTTGCGCCGGAATTGCCAACATTAAAACTGTTGAAAATAGCGGCGCTGATCCTCCTGGGATATATAAACCAACTTTTTCGATTGCCACGGGTTTTTGCCAACATGAAACACCCGGCGTTGTTTCAATTTTTTTGATTCCTGATTTTTGCGCTGAATGAAAAACCTTAATATTTTTTGAAGCCAGGGCAATCGCATCTTTTAGTTCATTGTCAACCAATTTTTCGGCTTCATCAATTTCTTCTTTTGAAACTAAAATTGAATCCAAATTAATTCCATCGAACTGTAACGTGAACTTTTTCAGCGCTTTATCACCTTTGCTTTTAATTTCATCCAGAATGGTTTGAACTTTTCCATACAATTCAGATACGTCGATTAAAGGCCGTTTTAATATTTCGGGCCATATCGTTTTGTCAGGATTAATGTAAGTTTTCATATTGTAGTTTTTTGTGTTTTAAATCGTAGTGCAAGAAAATTTCCTGAAAAGAGAAGGATTATTCCGGCAAAAGCAAACATATCCCATTTGTAACCTTCAAAAATAGTAGAAATCACAATAGCAATAGCGGGAGTAATGATTGCAATGTACACCGATCTGTCAGGACCAATTTCGCCTAAAAGTTTTAAATAGGTTGAAAATGCAATTATTGAACCAAAAATAGATAGATAGAATAACGATAAAGTGTAATTTATTGTTGGTTCGAAAACAATGGGTTTATCCAATAACAAAACAGTTAAAAACATTGCAATTCCGCCATATAACATTCCAAAAGCATTGGTTTGTAATACCGGTATTTTTCGCTTTTGTTTGTATGCTGATAAAATATTTCCGAGCGAGGCGGTAATAATTCCACCCAAACAAATAACAAAAACAAACGCATCTTTTGTATTTAAAGAAAAAGAACTCAACTCATTTTTGAATAGAAATACAGTTCCAATTATTCCCAAAACAGCGGCGAATATTACGTCCTTCTTAATTTTACCTTTTAAAAGAAGGGCATTGAAAATGATATTAAATACAATAATCAGTGAGAAAATTACTGCCACAACTCCGCTTGTTAAAATGGTTTCAGCCTGATAAACAAACCAGTAATTAAAGCCAAACAGACTTAATCCAAGCAATAATATCAGAAAATGTTCATGGAGCGTGAATTTCATTTTTTTGCCTGTTACGAGACAAAATGAAATAAGCATAACTCCCGCCAATAAAAAACGATAGGCAACCGACAACAAGGGATCAACCATTCCCAATTGAAATTTAATTACATACCAGGTTGAACCCCAGATAAGTGCCGGTATTACAAATAATATGTATTGTCGTTTTGTCAAGTTTATTTTTAAAAAATCATTTTTTCAATCGGAATAACCAAAATCCCCTCGGCACCTGCCTTTTTAAGTTTCCCGATTACTTCCCAGAAATCGTTTTCTTCAATTACCGAATGCATTGAACTCCAGCCTTCTTCCGCCAAAGGCACCACTGTTGGACTTTTTATTCCCGGTAGCAAAGTTGCTATTTCCTGAATTTTGCTGTTGGGAACATTTAATAAAATATATTTTTTCCCTTTTGTACGTTGCACCGATTCTATCCTGAAAATCAATTCATCAAGGATTTCTTGCTTTTCGGACGATAAATTTGGGTTGGCTATCAACAATGCTTCCGATTTCAGAACAACTTCAACTTCTTTTAACCGGTTGCTAACCAAAGTTGAACCTGAACTTACGATATCAAAAATAGCATCGGCCAAACCTATTCCCGGAGCGATTTCAACTGAACCCGAAATTACATGAACTTCTGCTTTGATATTCTTTTCAGCCAAAAACTTTTTAAGTATAGCGGGGTAGGAGGTGGCAATTTTTTTACCGTTGAAGAATTCAACCCCGGTATATTCCAATGATTTTGGTATTGCCAGCGACAGGCGGCATTTGCTGAATCCGAGCCGCTTCGCAATTACCACGTTTTCGCCTTTTTCAAGCATTTCATTTTCGCCAACAATACCAATGTCAGCAACGCTGTCCCCAACGGTTTGAGGGATATCGTCGTCGCGTAAGAATAATGCGTCCATTGGGAAATTCCGTGATTCGGCAATAAGTGTCCGCCTTCCAATTGAAAGGTCAATCCCCGCTTCCTTAATCAGTTGCATCGAATCATCGTTTAATCTTCCTTTTGTTTGAATCGCAATTTTCAGTCTGTTTTCCAT
>JBBQPP010000493.1:0-3666 GCA_038217255.1 Bacteroidales bacterium
GTGCATGGCTGCCATGGATGCTGAACGGTATTTATCAGAAAAGAAGTCATAATGGAAATTTTGGACATAAAAAAAGCAGGAATTGATCCTGCTTTTTTTATGTATTTATTCCTCATTTTCTCCTCTTCAGGGAGATTAAGAGGGGCTTACATACTACATATCAACCTTAACTATAGCAAAATCTGTTGTTTAATATTTACCTTCCAACAATGATTTACGAACTTTTTTAAATGCATCAACTGTAACTTTAACATCATCCAATGTGTGCATTGCGGTCGGAATTAAGCGCAGCAGGATATCTCCTTTTGGAATTACAGGGTAAACAATCATCGAGCAGAATATTCCAAAGTTTTCGCGAAGGTCATACACCAGGTTGGTTGCCTCTGCTTCTCCACCTTTCATGTAAACCGGTGTTACTGCAGAGTTTGTATTGCCTAGATCGAAACCCGCTTCGCGCAAACCTTTTTGAAGCGCTGCAACAACTGTCCAAAGTCTTTCTTTTAATTCAGGTTTTGTGCGAATCAGTTCAAGTCGTTTTAAACCACCAAGTACCATTGGCATTGGCAACGATTTAGCATAGGTTTGTGAACGCATATTGTAACGCAGGTAATAACAAATATCAGTTTCACAAGCAATAAAACCTCCAATACCGGCCATAGCTTTTGCAAAAGTAGCGAAGTAAAGATCAATCTTATCGGTAACACCAAAATGTTCAGCAGTTCCTGAACTTGTTTTTCCCATCATGCCAAAACCGTGGGCATCGTCAACAAGAAGGCGGAATTTAAATTCATTCTTCAAGGCAGCAATTTCATCAAGTTTTCCCATGTCACCGGCCATTCCGAACACTCCTTCGGTAATTACCAAAATCCCTCCTTTTTGTTTTTCGGCCAATCGGGATGCATGCGAAAGTTGCTTGCGTAAACTGTCAATGTCATTGTGCAAATAAACAAACCGTTTTCCCATGTGCAACCTAACACCATCTAAAATGCAGGCGTGGGATTCGGCGTCATAAACAATTACATCGTTTCTTCCACAAATTGCATCGATAACCGAAACCATTCCCTGATAACCATAGTTGAGAAGAAAAGCATCAGGTTTACCAACAAAAGCAGCCAATTCGCGTTCAAGTTGCTCATGTTTAGTCGTTTGTCCTGACATCATGCGGGCTCCCATTGGGTAAGCCATGCCGTATTTTGCAGCAGCTTCAGCATCAGCTTTTCTGACTTCAGGATGATTGGCCAGTCCAAGATAATTATTTAAACTCCAGTTTAAAACCTCTTTGCCCCTGAACATCATTCTCGGAGCTATTTCTCCTTCAAGTTTCGGAAAAGTAAAGTATCCATGAATTTTTTTCATGTGTTTACCAATTTCCCCCTGGTTCGCTCTGAATTTTTCAAATATATCCACGTTGTAAGTTTTTTGTGATTATTTCGGTGCAAATGTAAACTTTTTTTAATTTTTGCACAAACCTGTTAAATAATGCTAATAACTGATTATTTCCATGAAAACATTTCTATTTTAACGCCGTTTTTAGAGTTTTGATTTTGCGTATGGAACTATAAATGAATAAGCTACGAATAACATTTTAACAACAAATACGTTTAAATTTAACTCAACAAATCGTTTCAGGTATATAAAAAAAGTATATTTTTGCGCCATGTTAATAAAAAGAAGATTTTTTAGGACGGGACTAATTCTGTTAACAATAATTTTAAGTTCGTGCGGTAGTTACAATAAAATAGTAAAAAGTACCGATTACGAATATAAATACAAAAAAGCTATTGAATATTACGAAGACGGCGAATACGTAAGGTCAGGTACTTTGCTGAAGGAACTTGTCAGTATTTACAGGGGAACAAACCGTGCCGATAAAGTATATTATTACTATGCAAAAAGCATGATCGGGCAGAAGGATTATTTAATGGCAGGCCATTATTTTAAAACGTTAGTAAAGGAATACCCAATGAGCGATTTTGCCGAAGAGTCCTATTTCATGGATGGATATTGTTCTTATTTAATGTCTCCAAAAGCTCGTTTGGATCAGGGGGTTACACACGAGGCAATTGATGCATTGCAATTGTACGTAAACCTTTATCCGTTTAACGATAGGGTTGACGAGGCCAACCGGTTGATCGATGAAATGAATGATAAACTGGTTTATAAGGCCTATTTAAGCGCTAAACTTTATTACGATTTTGATAATTATAAAGCTTCAGTAATTGCATTAACCAATTGTTTGAATAAATTTCCTGATTCAAAATACAGGGAAGAGCTGAAGTTTATGTTACTCGAATCGAAATATTTGCTCGCAATAGGAAGCATTTCTGACAAAAAACAGGAAAGGCTTTCAAATGCACTCGATGAATATTTCACATTTGTGGATGAATTTCCGGAAAGCAAGCACATAAAAGAGGTCGAGAAATTTCACAAAGTGACCTCAGAATTGTTAAATTATAAAGAAGAAACAAATAATAATTAAATGGATTACAAGAAAACAAAAGCTGCGCCATCAACAATTTCGCGCGATTTAGAGCTGTTAACACAGGAAACAGGAAACATTTACGAAACTGTGATGATATTGGCAAAAAGAGCAAACCAAATTTCGTCTGAATTAAAAGAAGAATTAAATCAAAAACTTCAGGAGTTTGCATCATATACCGATAATTTGGAAGAAATTTTTGAAAACCGAGAGCAAATAGAAATTTCAAAGTTTTACGAAAGAATGCCAAAACCTTCTTTGATCGCTTTTGAAGAATTAAAGGAGAACGAAATTTACCACAGAAACCCAAGCAGGGAGAACAAACCAAAAGTTTAAATTCAATGCCCATGAGGCTTGAAGACAAAAAAATAATATTGGGAATTACCGGAAGCATAGCGGCATATAAGGCAGCTATGCTTTTGCGTTTATTGGTAAAGGAAGGCGCTGACGTTCAGGTAGTAATTACAGCAGCCGGCAAAGAATTTATAACACCGGTTACACTTTCGGCATTATCTGGTAAACCGGTTATCAGCGAATTTTTTGGAGCAATTGATGGCTCGTGGAACAGCCATGTTGACCTGGGTTTGTGGGCAGATATCATGTTGGTAGCGCCCGCAACTGCATCAACAATTGCAAAAATGGCCAACGGTATTGCTGATAACATGCTTGTAACAACTTATATGTCAGCAAAATGTCCTGTGTTTGTTGCCCCTGCAATGGATTTGGATATGTTTGCCCATCCTTCGACAAAAAAAAATCTTGAAATTTTACGATCATTCGGAAATTCAATAATCGAACCTTCAGAAGGAGAACTCGCCAGTGGTTTGACCGGAAAGGGAAGGATGGAAGAACCTGAAAATATTGTTGAAATTATTGCTGAATATTTCAACCCAAAAAAAATACTTAATGGAAAAACTTTCCTTGTAACTGCTGGACCTACCTTTGAGAAGATTGATCCGGTCCGTTTTATTGGAAATTTTTCATCAGGGAAAATGGGATATGCAATTGCCGAAGAACTTGCTGAATGTGGTGCGGAGGTTATTTTAGTTTCAGGCCCGGTTAGTGTATTCACAAATAAAAGGAATATAAAAGTTATTAAAGTTGAGTCAGCATCAGAAATGTATTCCGAAAGTTTAACACGCTTTCCCAATTGTGATGGGGCTGTAATGTGCGCAGCTGTTGCTGAT
>JBBQPP010000494.1:0-3665 GCA_038217255.1 Bacteroidales bacterium
CCGGTTTCATATTACGAAGTGCTGGTTGGCGGCCAGTTGGTGGGTAAAGTTGAACACAAACCGCAGCTATTAAAAAGCCAACCTTTCTCTTTTCAAACCGACAAGGTTGCAGGAGAAATTGTTGTGGTAGCAGTGGATGCAGCCGGAAATCGCGCTGAATCGAAGTTGGCATAAAAAACTTTAATAAAATAGTAATTATTCAAATGAACCTATTCCGTTTCAAATGGTTTGAAATGTGAATCAAAAATCAAAAATAATGTTAGACAGACTATCCGATCCTATTGGAAGATTGATGGGCCTTCGCTACAAATCGCATCCCTGGCACGGTGTTTATATCGGCAAAAATGCACCCGAAGAGTTAACTGCTTTTATTGAAGTGGTTTCTACCGACACTGTAAAATACGAAATCGACAAAGACAGCGGTTACTTACGCATCGACAGGCCACAAAAATATTCAAATGTTGTTCCGGCACTTTATGGTTTTATACCCCAAACTTTTTGTGGGGCAAAAGTTGGTGAATACTGCAGCCAAAAAACCGGAAAACCGGGCATTATTGGCGATGGCGACCCCATTGATATTTGTGTGCTGACGGAAAAAGCAATTGCTCACGGCGATTTACTTGTAAATGCAATCCCAATTGGTGGATTTCGGATGATTGACGGAAACCAGGCCGATGATAAGATAATTGCTGTTCTTCGGAACGACACTGTTTATGGCCATTTCAGGGATATTTCAGAAGTCCCGCAAGTTGTTATCCAACGTTTGGAACACTATTTTTTGACTTACAAAGATATGCCGGGCGAAGAAAAAGATACCGAAATTACCGGTTCATACGGAGCAAAAGAGGCGCATGAAGTAATCAAACTCTCAGTTGAAGATTATAATTTGAAGTTTGACAACTTGGGGAAATTACTCTCTTAAAAATATTCACCGGGTGACTCGCAGTCACCCGGTGAATAATTCGACATTTACATTTTATTAATAAATTTTTCCCACCGGATACCTTTTCCATGTTTTTTCAAACCACTCGCTGATGTTGTAAATGTAAGCTAATTGTGCGCGGTGGTTATTTGCAAATTCAGTATCCGTTTTTCGTTTTTCTTCGAATTTTGCATTAAATTCAGGGTGTTCGTTCAGGTATTTCAAGGCATTTTCATCAAATCCGTAGGATGAAAAATATTCCCTTTGGTCGAGGATATTGTCAAAAAAATTCCACCTAAAAAATGAGTCCCCGGCTTTGGGTTCAAACATTTCCAACAGGTATTTAATTTTTTCCTGCCGAACCGGGATGAACAAATCTCCTGCATAATATTGAATATTCTGTTTTTCGCTATGGGTGCTTACTTTATCATGATAATAATGCCCATTGTAAGGTTTCGCCGGGCTTGAAAAGTCATCGATATAGTCAACCGTTACGTTTATCAATGTATCATTTGGCAACCTTGAGTATTCAATTTTGACCAAATCCAACCTTTCAATAATCTCCCGGTAATTTTGTGGCAGAATGTAGAATTCCGGAACTTCTACCGTTTCTTTTTGAGCATAAAAATTGAAATATTTTATCATTTCAGTATATGGTTTCGAAGTGTCGTAACCAAAACGCTTTAGTCCGCTAACCGGGCTGATTTGGTTTTTATCAACTTCAAAACCTTTGAATTCAATCTTTTCGAATTTAGTTGTATCCAACTGAAATGCAACAGGATAATTACGTAATACCTTTGATTCTTTGATTCCGTCAGCCCGTGATTTTTTTATCGCCTCACTGTTTTTTGAAACGAAATTTGCCAACACATTTATAAATTGATAACACGACTTTACGCGGTCGGGAAAATCCCTGTAAATCTGGTTTTCGGTTATCATTCCGTAGCTATGAAACATGGTTGCGTAGCCCGAAGAATAACGCGGTCCTTCCTGTGACATTGCAATCCCCTTTTTCGGGTCGTCATATATATAGTCAACATAAGGAATCAACTCATAAGTTCCTTTTTTCATTTCAGAGTACAAATCGGGAAGAATCTTATTTCGGATAAATTTTTCCATTACCGGCGGGAAAAGCGCGGGTGGCGGAGGAATTAAAGTTATACTGTACTGGTGGTTGGAACCATTGGTGGTGTGGGTATCCAGAAAAACGTCAGGGTTCCATTCCGTAAAAATCTTTGTAAAGCTAAGTGCATTTTCTGAGTCGCATTTTGTGAAATCCCGGTTCAGATCGAGGTTGGCGTAATTCCCACGAAACCCGGTTTCATAAGGTGTGGTTTGTCCCGAACGGTTGAACTCGCTTCGGTTTAAAAGGCCGCCGATATTGTAAACAGGGATAATAATGATTACCGTGTTTTCAAGCAGTTTTGCCATTCCTTCTTTATTTCGCAAAAGATCATCCGCAAACCACAAGCTTGCATCAATTCCTTCGGGTTCGCCCGGGTGGATTCCGTTATTTATCAGCAAAATAGATTTTCCCTGTTCCCTTATTTTTTCAGGATTGAATTCAGGATCGTTATTGATTACAAACAAGTGCAGCGGTTTTCCACAATCAGTCAATCCTTTTTCAAGCAAAATAGCATTGTCGTAATTTTTATCGAGAAGTTGGTACATCTCAATTACCTCTGAATAAGTAGGGGTATAGTTTTGTTCGTATTTTAGGTGAAGGAGTGGTTGATTTTGGCCAAATGCCGGATAACAGAATGAAATAACAAAAAGAATAGTCTTTATTTGTTTCATAGCAGAATAAGTTTGAAATTTATTAAAAAATCCGGAGGATTTATATGTTTATAGATTTCAACATTTGGAAGAATATATGACCCCAGCCGGGGTCAAACCTTTTCAATACATTGATTCTCTATAACCATTTGATACCTCTGGTATCAGGAAGCAAATTGTTTTTTGTAGTAAATCATATTGAAATTATTCTTTTCGTACAAGGTTAATATTTGAATAGCTAAACCCATTCTTTTCATCAAAATAATCTTCACGCGCAATTTCTTCCCATTTAGAATAGTTGATTTCAGGAAAGAAAACATCAGCTTCAAACGGATGGTGCACCAGCGTTAAATAGAGTTTACCTGCAAGTGGAAAAAATTGCCTGTAAATCATTCCTCCTCCAATCACAAATGCTTCAGATTCATTTTTAACTTTTTCTACGGCTTCTTCAATTGAAAAAACAACTTCGCAGCCGGGGAAAACATCGTTTTTTTTATCCGTAATCACAATATGGCGGCGGTAGGGCAGCGGCCATTTTGGCAACGAAAGCAGCGTGTTTCGCCCCATAATTAAACTGTGTCCCGTAGTGATTTCTTTAAACCTCTTCAAATCGTTTGGAAGATGAAAAAGTAAATCGTTGTTTTTACCAATGGCAAAGTTTTCGGCAATGGCTACAATTATTGATACGTTTTTATGAGTCATAATTTCTTTTTCAAACTGCCACTTCCCCTTTTATATGCGGGTGTGACTGATAACCGATCAATTCAAAATCTTCAAATTTAAAATCGAATATATTTTTGATTTCAGGATTTATTTTCATAGTAGGCAGTGGATACGTTTCGCGCGTGAGTTGCAGTTTTACCTGTTCCAAATGGTTGTTATAAATGTGTACATCGCCAAAAGTATGTACAAATTCACCCGGTTGCAGGTTGGTAACTTGCGCCACCATTAATGTTAGCAAAGCATA
>JBBQPP010000495.1:0-3661 GCA_038217255.1 Bacteroidales bacterium
TGAATTTCAGCCACAACAACGATTGATGAATTATGCCAGAATGAATATTCACGGTTCGAAAAAAGTATTTGATCAAATTAAATTTATCGCTTCATGGCAGCAAAATACGGAGAATACGACTATTCAAAAAAACAACTCAAATCAAATACAGCTTGATAATAATCGGGTTAATACCATTGGTTTTGTCTCTGATATCACTTCGGAATTTAATAAAATATGGACGGCAAATTCTGGTGTGGAATATTATCACGACAAGGTTTCAAGCAGTCGTTTTGTAAACAGTACCAATAATTCAGTACCCCCGGTTGAAAAAAGGGGTTTATATCCTGACGGCTCGAAATACGGCAGTTTTGCGCTGTATTCACTGCATCATTTCACGCTAAATAATTGGATTATCGATGGCGGATTGAGATTCAATGCATTCAAAATAAAAATAAAAGATGATGATTTGGGAGAAGTGAAAATTTCACCTGAAGCACTTGTTTTTAATGTTGGAGCCATGTACAACCTAAACCGGAAAAATCATTTGTATGCCACAATCAGCAATGGTTTCAGGGCGCCCAATATTGATGATATGGGTACTTTGGGGATTGTAGATTTCAGATACGAAGTCCCGACTTATGATCTGAAACCTGAAAAATCAATCAATTATGAAATTGGTTATAAACTCAGTCTTCCAAAATTTCGGGCCAACTTTGCGGCCTATTATTTGGATTTGAATCAGTTGATTGCACGCACACAGGTTGAGGGCGATACAATAGATGGTTACCCCATTTATAAAAAGGAAAATGTTGGAGAAGCATATATTACAGGTGCGGAGGCAGCCTTTTTGTGGAAAGTTACCCCGCACCTTGATTTAAACAGCAGTATTGCTTACACTTATGGGCAAAATGTAAGCAATGATGAACCTTTGCGCCGGATTCCCCCGTTTAATGGAAAAGTGGCAGTGACATACAGTTTAAATAAATTTTTTGTTTCTGGAGAATTGCTTTTGGCCGCAAAACAAGACCGCCTTGCTGCCGGCGATATCAGCGACAACCGAATTCCTGATGGCGGCACACTCGGCTGGGAAGTGGTAAATTTATTTGCGGGCTACGAGTTGGCATTTGTGAACATGAAAGTAGGTTTAGAAAACCTGTTAAACGAAGATTACCGCACTCACGGATCAGGCATCAATGGGGTTGGAAGAAGTGCCTGGATAATGTTGAATTTTAATTTGTAAAATACACTTTGTAAAACTTAATAATGAAACTAATACCGTTGATTCTCTTTATATTTATTTCAGCACTGTGCATTGGTCAGTCTGATTTGTCCGGTAAATTAAATTCGCCCGAACAACTTGTTGCCGATAACGGAACGCTAACTGTTAAATTTGATTTGAGCAGGGGAGGTGCTATTTCATGGATTTCACTTTCAGGCTCTGACAGAAATCTTGTGAATATTGCCGATGAAGGACGTTATATTCAACAATCCTATTATGCCGGAAAAAGCATCGACAGGAAATCTGACGGTCAATCGCCCAATTGGTCGCCATGGCCGTGGAACCCCATTCAGGTGGGTGATGCCTTTCGCAACCGGGCAAAAATTCTGGATTACAGACAAAGCAAAGATTCGCTTTATGTGAAGTGCATCCCCATGCAATGGGACATGAATAACCGCCCTGCTGAAGCTGAAATGGAGCAGTGGACAATTTTAGATGGAAATGTTTTAATCATTCGAAACCGGCTCACCTGTCACCGCACCGATAATATTTACGGGGACAGCATTTTATGCGATCAGGAACTTCCTGCCGTTTACCCCATTTCAGGACTGAAAAACCTATTTGTTTATGTTGGCGAAAGCCCTTTTACAAACGCATCAATTCAACAGTTGAAAGTAAGCAATCTGGCCAGCGGCTTTTGGGGCCGATACGTAAATATTTCCGAAAATTGGATGGCTTTCGTTGATGATAATAATTTTGGAATGGCAGTATATAATCCGCTTTGCACAAGGTTTCTGGCCGGAATGTCAGGCGTGCCTGGCAAGGAGGCAGGAGATGGTTCCACCTCATATATTGCACCTGTTAAAAAGGAAATGCTGCTTAAAAACTGTGTGTACGAATATGAGTATTATATCGTAATTGGTACTTTAAAAGAGTTGAGAAAACGGATTTATGAATTAAAAATGGAAGGAAAAAAATGAAAAAAATTGCCACAGATTCACTGATTAAAAAGATATTTTTTAACACATTAATTGGACTGTTGTTTACATTTCTGGCTCAGGCGCAACGGCCTGCACAAGGCCCCATTTCGGACAAAATATATACCCCGAAACAACTGGGTTACCAATTGGTTTGGAACGATGAATTTAATGGCACCCAACTGGATTCCACCAAATGGAGGGTGAGGGGTGTGGGGCCGCGTGCCATTGCCTATGTTTCTGAAAAGGCGGTAAAAGTGGAAGACGGTTTGTTAAAACTTTTTGCCCTGAACGAAAATGATACGCTATTGGGCAGTGCTGTTGGAACACAGGGTTTGTTTATGTCAAAATATGGCTGGTATGAATGCAGGGCGCAGGTTCATAAATCGCCGGGGGGAGTGTGGTCAGCATTTTGGATTCAGTCAACCGACATTGCCAAAGGTGAAGATCCTGCCATTTACGGCGCTGAAATAGATATTATGGAGTGCTTTCGGAAACTGGGCGAAGACATAATTTCTCACAATGTGCACTGGGCCTACGGACCCAATCAGCAATCAACTCATGGTTATCAGAGCTATTTGAAAGGAGTGGGAGAGGGCTTTCACAATTTCGCACTTGAATGGTTGCCCGACCGTTACATTTTTTATATTGACGGATATAAATTCTATGAAATCACAAATGGGATTTCAAATATCGAAGAGTACCTTATCCTCAGTATGGAATATCCCGGTAAAATTGAAGAAATCAGTAATTCCATTTTTCCTGATGTTTTTCTGGTGGACTGGGTGAGGGTTTATCAGAAAAAATAAATCTCCATCTACTACAAATTGTTAATTCTAAGTAAGCAGTTGAATATTTGTATCAAAACAAATGAATTTTTAACGCTGGTTGATTTACAGTTTAATCCATTATTTTCAGAATTGTCCGACCTTTTAACTGGCCTTTTAGCATCAAGCCAATTTTTTCAGGCAATTCATCAAGTGTAATCTCAACGCATGTGTTTTGTAGGTTTTTTGGTTTCCAGTCGTGCGCCAACTTTTTCCACACTTTTTCCCGATAAGACATTGGATAGTTTTGAGAATCAATGCCAATTAGCGTAACTCCTCTTAATATAAAAGGGAATACAGTGAGGTCAAGCTTTGGTGAAGCAACATTTCCGCAGCAAGTTACCGCACCCATCGGTTTTGTTGCTTTAATAATATTTTCCAAAATTACCCCTCCAACTGTATCAATTGCACCCGCATATAAGGGTTTTAAAATTGGCTTGTTCTCAATAGCTTCAAAATCTTTTCTGAGAATTGTTTTCTTTGCTCCAAGGATATTCAGGTATTCAAGCTCCGATTCTTTTCCGGTAATTGCTGTTACACTGTAGCCCAATTTACTCAAAATTGACACACTAAGTGCGCCCACACCACCTGTTGCCCCTGAAACTATAATCTCGCCATCATCAGGTTTTATCAATTCCGAAAGTCTTAAAACTGAC
>JBBQPP010000496.1:0-3648 GCA_038217255.1 Bacteroidales bacterium
TTTTAAAAGGTCTTGCAGGTCTTACTTAGGCTCTTGCAAAAGTTACTTTAAGGTTGTAAATGCTTGCTTTTAATCTTGCAATGCTTACTAAAGGGCCTGCAATGGTTTGAGTGCTTGCTTTATTTATTTTTACGGGGTAAACATCGGGCAATAAAAAAACCACCCTTGAATAGTTACTTGAAAAAACGGTATCATTTTCAAGGGTGGAGATTTAAACGGTATTTCGTTTTCCATATTAACACCTTAATCGAAGTAATTTAATCGTTAAGATCGTTTTTGATTATAGCCAAAACTGCCAACAACGAAGTAATGTCTTCTTTAAGGGTTTTATAAATTTGTTCAGCATCAACATCAAAATAATGATGAACAATGATGTCCCTCATTCCCATAGCCTGTTTCCATTTGATTTGATGATATTGTACGAGTAGTTGCCTATTGGTAATTTTGTCTAAATTTTTTATGCTTTCCCCAATAGCCACCAGCTTCATGCATACACTGTCGAGCAGTATCATTCCGGTTTCGGTAGAAGTAAAATCTTCAGAAGATCGAATATCTTCAGTTCTTTTTTGAATTGTTTCAATATTTTCGATCATTAAACAAACGAGATTATGCGCCAATTCTTTATCAAACATAAATACCGTCGTTTAATATTCTTTTTTTCAGCATCAGGTTCATTGATTCACGAACCCGAACAAGATCAACAGGGCTATCAAGTATATTTTCAAGTTCTTCCTTAAGCGCTGCTAATTTAAACAAGCTCAATGGTTCTCCTTCATAATAAATATCCACATCACTTCCTTCCTTTTGCTCGCCTCTCGCCACAGAACCAAAGATGCCAATATTTATAATACCGTAAACAGAACCATTCTTTTTTTTGAAATCGGATAAAAGGTGTATGTATTTTTCTTTTGTTTTCATTGTATGGCCATTTTTAAAGCTAATGGATTCAAATTTTCAATGTGGAGGGTAGGAAGAGTCATTGGTACAGGGTCAGTAGGAGGTAAGTTCTTGACTTTCTTATTTTACATTTCTTATTTTTTATTCCTTATTTTCTGACTTCGGGTTTTGTATATTTCTTGTTGGGGGAGTAAAACTTTTTCAAATGCTTACTTTTCGGAGTGCGGTCAAACTTTTTACTTTTTACTGTTCATTTTAGTCCCCTCGATGGCGCGGATTTGCAATCAGGAGTGTTCGGAAGAATTCCCTCGTTGGAGCAGATTTGCAATCGGTGCCAACGAGGGGGTTTACTTCATTTGTAATACTGATTTAGTCTGTCACAATCGTTTGGACTCTTTTGGATTTTACCCCCGACCCCAACCTCTTTGTCTGTCCTCCCACATTCCTTATGCAAGACATCTCTCCTAAAAGGAGAGAGAAAGCGGAATAATTTATTAAATGGGCGTTTGACTGTGCTACTCTGATTAATCTATCCCAAAGCAATACTTCTTCTGGTGTCATTGTGATCCTTAGTAGCGATGCCTTCCGGAAAGTGGACGGGACTGCACCGTAATACATGGATTTATTGAGTTCTTCTGTCATGAGCTTTGCACTCCTTTAGGTTTTACTTTGTGTGTCATAATCGTTTGGACTCTCCACCCTTGGGGGTTAGGGGGTAAGGTTAATGTACTACTCCGCACCAGCTATGGGCCTTTATAGCAATCCTTCGACTAAGATATCTTCATCCAGATCATCCCAGTGAATTCCTTCTCCATCACCAATAAACCTAAAATTATTTCTTTGTTCCGGACTTGCATCACGCAAAGATGGAAACCAGTCTATTGGAATACTGAGTTCACGCCCATCGTCTAAAACAAGGTTCATTTTTATTTCGTCGAACCAAATACTTACTGCGTTTGTTGACTTGCTAATTTGTAAAACGCTCATCCCATTTCGATTTTAAAAGTTCTAAATTTTCAATCACTAATTTTCTTATTTCATTTAACTCCATTGCATTAAATCGTTTTGATTTCAACAATTCTGCATTTTCCAAACTAAATTTAGCTGTGCTCCTGTCCTTTTCAATATGAATATGGGCTGGAGAATGGTCATTTATATAAAAGAAAAAACGATAGCCTTTTGTTCGTAATATTGTTGGCATATTTTTTACCAAATATAACAATTTTCAATTTCACCCTCGTTGGAATACCATTTTTATGAGCAACAATGTCCATGATTTCCAATGCAGGGGATTCATGGCGCTTTACTATTTATTTTTGTGTTTAGGGAGTTTAAACCGGATTTGGATATAATTGGTGATTTGCTCCCATATTTCGATAATTAACTCACAATGCCTGTTTAGGAGGTTTAATCCGTCGATTACTTCATCGGTAATAAAAGGATATTCATGTGTAATCATGTTTCTTGTTTCGCGGAGCAGCATCCAATCATCGGCGCTGGAAATAATATCCAGTTGTTCAAGTTTTGACAAGCGGTCGATAAATGGTAAATTATTGATTTCTTCTCCGAGATTATCAAGTATTGCAGGAAACAACCTTCCTCCCATACTGTCTTGCATTTTTGAAAAGCGAAAAATTAACTGGTCAAAATAGCTCAATTCTTCAGGTTGTAGCCGTAAATAGTTTTCTTTGTCAAGCGGGAAATGCGTTTTGATTTTATCCAGTGCAAAACTCATCCGTTCGCAATGTATAGTACAAAGCAGAAGGGCTTCGTTCAATTTGTCCCTTTTTTCATT
This sequence comes from Bacteroidales bacterium, assembly GCA_038217255.1. Taxonomy (GTDB): domain Bacteria; phylum Bacteroidota; class Bacteroidia; order Bacteroidales; family Prolixibacteraceae; genus Draconibacterium. Next base: position 2,693 of record JBBQPP010000496.1, read on the forward strand.
CGTCATAATTCTACTTTTTGACGGATAATGGAACGGTAGAAATTTTTCTTTTTCCGGGTATTTTCATTATCAAAAACTACATCAATTTTTCTGTCACCAATTTCTGTTTTCAGCTCTGTTAGGAAACGGATTTTCGCCTCGATTGTTAATGTTGCTTCATTGACATGGTTAATAAGCAGGTCGATATCGCCTCCTTTTTTATGATTGTCTGTACGGGAACCAAACAAATAAACGGTAGTATCTTGTCCAAAATGTTTTCTGGCAAGTATGTTAATTGTAGCTATTTGAAACTGATTTAAACGCATCAAGCAAAGGTATAAAAATTTTAAGTTTCTTTATCAGAAGTTTGTCAAAGCCAGGTAAAGGCCTATAGTTTATGCACGTTTTCGCCGGCGTCTTTCACCTCGTTGGCGCAGATTTGTAATCCGTGCCATTGTCGGCAAGCCATACAATTATTTGTAGTTGTTACGTGTAAATACCTGCCTACCGGCAGGCGGCATCAACCCCGCCCTGCAGTGCAAACGAGACAAAATAAACTCCTTCGGGATTATGGAATTTGTATTTTCGGCTCATTGTGTTTTTACACTAAGTTATTTCACTTTAATTTATTTATTTTCAGCCTTTAGGGCTGAGGTACGGATTGCAAATCCGCACCAGCAATCGGGGAAATTCCATATTCAAAAAACTTTATTCTTCTTTTCTCTTCAACCTTAGTACAAAAAAAGGATACCCACACCCTTCAACCATATTTATAAAAATACACATTTACGGAAATAAGGTAATAAGGTTGTTGTTGTTGTGATTTGATTTTTTTCTCTACTAAGGTTTAAAACAGGGAATAAGGTTTTTGAAAATGACATGCCGATTTAATTTTAAATTCAATTGAGCCAATGATTAACCATGAAATAAGCATTCCCCGAAAAACCTTATTCTTCTTAATTTCTTCAACCTTAGTA
>JBBQPP010000497.1:0-3619 GCA_038217255.1 Bacteroidales bacterium
TTTCTGTCTCAATAATTAAAATTTGTTAAAAGAAATCGATACATCTCCAAATAAATACTTTTTTGTCGTAAATTGTTTGTGGAGATTTTTGGTAATCTCTTCGAATTATTGAATAATGCTTAAATAAACCTCATTATGGAAATGAATCAAATTACCGCCCAATTGGCAATACTTACAGGACACCTGCATTCTTCTTCAGCCGATGACGAAAAGAATATCGAAAAGCTGCAGGCTGCAATTGCGAATGCTATTCTAAACCAGGATCCGGCAACAATTAAAAGCAAAGAATTTGTTTTTGAGAAAAGTGACTTGTTCCTCTCTACGAATATAGAAAGCAACCGGCTAAAAAAAATCAGCGAGTTGGCCGAAATTGCCAATAAGGGCGAAAAACTGACCGAAACAAATGTTTTTATCCGTAATGTACCAATTCGTACAACGCAAATTACAGGAAGTATTTCGCCTGTTTCTGCCGGGGTGCGTGTAAAAACTATCGGACCTGTTTTCGACAAATTAAAAAGGCCTACTTGGTTCGATTTTGTAACTGTAAAAAAACTGATTGCAATTTATGTTCAAGGACAGAATTCGCCGGTGATTTTGTTTGATGCAACTTTTAGGGAAACAAAATTTAAATTGCCAAATTCAAAACCTGTTGAATTAACAAAAACCTATACAATCGATCCGGAAACGGTTTGGATTCATGGAAGGGTTTTATCTGCAGATGTGCCCGATGATTACTATTGCGGTTTACGCGTAAAAGATGGCACTATAACACTGGATGTGGATCCTGTTATGTTGAACAACCGGGTTACCGTGAGTAATGCATCAAAAATTACAGTTAACTTGAATCTCGAACAAAATGATGTTTTTGATTCTGACCCAACAAGTCCTTATGGTGTAGATGCACGAAATGCCAATTATATTCTACCTACTAATTTTCAGTTTACTTTCAAAAATAACACAAAAACAATAGTTGCGGTAGGCGATTCAAAGTGGAATGTTTATGGGCAAAAAAGCAGCTTTGTTTATCAGAATGCACAGAATTGTGTTTATAATGCTTTTATAGGAAGGGTTGCGATCCCTATACATAGTACAGACACTAATTTTGCTGTCAGCGATTGTAAGTCGCCATTTTTCAATTTATCCGGTTCGGCTAAAATAAAAAACAGTTGGTGGGCGCTTCCGGTAACAAAACTTGACATTGCCAACCCGCTTGAAGCCGATGGAAATGGAGCTATTATAGTGGAATGTGAAAAAGGATTGGATGCAAAATGGAGCAACCTCCAAAACAAATCTATTTCTTTTACAAACCCATTCATCCTTGGCGAACCGGGACGAATTGGCATAACAGATTTAAAAACTGACGGAAGCGGTGCTTTCCAAAACTTTGAAGGATGGAAAGACGAACAAAACATATACGGAACCACGCTGGAATGTAAATTCAACAAAGACTCCCTGTTGATTTTCAATACAGTGGCAAAAGGCGACGAATTGATTTTCGGGCTGAGTGATTGGGATATTAAAACCGACCGGCCTGTTAAAGTGAATGGAGAAGCAGTTACCGTTAAAACCAAAAACTCGGCATTTATTATTGCTATCAGCAAAATAAAAACATGGCTGATTGTAATGGATGAAAACATGTTATGGGACAATAAACTTCCGGCAGACAAAATCCCAAAAGTTAAACCCTATGCTTTGGCAATGCACAACGCACTTTTCACTGTTACGCCACCCAATAGCCTGGTTTTGTTTGCAGAAGCAACGACCGATTTAAAAGCCCTAACCCACGGCCAAATGTTTCTCGGATTTGGATTATACTCCTACCTCCCTACTCTCCCAGACCCTTATGCTGCTAATCTTGGCATTTTGCAAAGACAATTTGAAATCGATAGTTCAATACCGGGAACAGTTGCCAGCACTCCAAAAAGAGGAAGTAAAGTTTGGATGTGGCTAATAGGTTTGGTGAAATGGGAACCAAAAGACGAGGAGACTTTTAAAGTGGGCGTTTCGTTTCATTTTGCACCATTAACAACTGCCCTTCAAATTGAAAAAGAAAAAGAAGTTGAAACACCAGATACTCAAAATTTTGGAAGAGTCAATCCAGATGCTTTCAGTCGGTTTTCAGATACCACCAATGTTTTAGGTGGTGCCTCAGTTGGTTTGGGAGCAAATGCAATAGAATCAAAACTTTTAGACCGAAATCCTTTAGGAAGGTTGAATTTAACCGATTTCTCTTTGGTTGACGTTAGCAGCAAAGCCAACCAAATGGGAATTTCGTATGCAAAACAGAATAACTTTTTACAGACAACTATTGCTCAGAAATATAAAATTGATATTACCGGCGATACAAACGCCTCCGTATTTCCAATACAGGTTAGCGGACTTGATGTCATTACTGCGGGGATGAATGCTCAGGCATTTACTGTTCCGGCAATTTCGTGGGAACCGGTTTTCAACCTCACAAATCCTAATCCTGCAAAACAGGATCCACCGGTTGGTTACAACTATTATCAGAACGATGGTTTTGCAACACGAATTGGGAATTTAAGCAAAAAAACCGTTCCTCTTTCGCCAATTCCAATGTCAAAATATTTGGTTCAAACCTATAAGGATAAGGAGGATGGAAAAACATTTGCCATTTTCAATTTACCATTCGGGATGTTGGCAATAACTATTTTAGACAATAATTCCACCCAAGCTAAAAAGCCATCAATAATTAATACAAGCCCGATTTTTGAAAATTATTTGAATGGCGGAATACAATTAGAACTTACAGCAGGCACTTCATTTAATCCAAAGGATTCGGATACAATCTTTGAAGGATATACAATCCAACTGATCAATATCAACAAAGCGGACGGAAATCCGGCAAATGCAAGCACTTTAGGCGAAGATGTTTGGACCATGTACAACGAGGAATTTTTTGCAAATGCTGTTAGTAATTTGGTTGGCAGACCTGCGGTTCCTGTCAAAAATATCGGCTTAAGTGGTTATGGCACAAGCATGTTCAGCGAATGGCAGAACAAAAATGTGTTGGTTGGGACAAGCCAGGCTTATTTCAATGTTCTTACTGGACGCACAAGCTACGAAGTGGTGCAGGTAAAAAGCAAATTGTATGGTTGTGGTGCCGATGTTGTCAGAACAATCACTTTGTTCAGATTGGCAAATGGCTATGTAGCCAGAATTGATAGCGGATGGGAATCAAGAAGCGATGGTTTATACAATTTTATTGAATCTGAAGGTTCCCCTAACAAATTTGATTTTCACCCCGGTATTGTAAGAGGCTATTTTAACATACGAAATATCAGAGAAACTCCTAAGAAACCGGTTAAAATAGGTATTGCAACTTTCTCAGAAGTTACTTTTGATGCAGACGTTAAATTAGAGAACGTAACGGAAGGTGGCGAAAACGACATAGTAAGTGCAAAATCTATACTTGGCTATGTTCAATTGTTGCCAATTGGCAGTTATGTTACTAATGAACAATTTGTTGACTTACTTAAAACCCAAAACAACTCAATAGGTGGTTCTTTGAGTTGCATGATTAAAATAGCAGGTACTCCACAACGAATGAAACTCAACAGAGTGGATATAAGTTCAGCGTTCGACAACAGCAACAAAA
>JBBQPP010000498.1:0-3617 GCA_038217255.1 Bacteroidales bacterium
TATGCTGTTATAGCGTCAGCCAATATTATAATCCAACAGGATATGACTAAAATTTCCGGAGATTTACAGAAATTAAATCAGTTTGCTGGTGAGGCATACATTGAGCGTGCGATGGCACATTTCGATTTGTTACGTTTATACGGACAGCAACATGCAAATGGAAATCTTGGAATTCCATATATAAAAAATTACAGGGGACAAGACTTAACTCCTCACCGAAATACTGTGGAAGAAAACAAAAAAGCAATTTTCGAAGATATTGAAACCGGGTTATCTCTTATGTCAGAATCTAATAACCCAAAAACAAAACAATATATTTCTACATCTGCGGGATACACTTTAAAAGCCCGGGTTGCGCTTTATTTTAACGAATGGGAAAAGGCAAAATTAGCTGCGCAAACTGTTGTCAATTCAGGGAAATTTGAAATAATTAATACTTCATATTATGTTAATTCCTGGAAAATGAAGGGTGCCGTAAATTCAATTTTCGAATTGGCGTTCAGTACTTCGGATAACAACGGCATTAACGGGTTGCAATACATTTACAGGGGATCAACGTATGGAGATATTGAAGTTTTAGACAACCTGACTACTATTTTTGATGATACTGATATTCGCAATTCAACTGCCATGATTGGAACTGAAACCGTAAAAGGCAAACAACTACTTCGAAACCTGGGTAAATTCCCATCGCCCGATTTCTCCGACAATGTTGTAATTATGAGGTTTGAGGAGGTCGTACTTATTTTGGCAGAGGCAAAAATTGAGCTTGGCGAAACTGATGCCCTGGAAGTTTTAAACTTGATTCCTGCGAAACGTGGGGCAACATCTTATAATGAAGCTACAAAGGAAAATGTGCTTTTGGAAAGACGAAAAGAACTTTGTTTTGAAGGATTCCGTTTCGATGATTTGGCGCGCACGGGGAGCGATATTCCACTTGTTGATCAATTTCGGCAAACCCATGGCGGACCTAAATATGGAAGTTATAAATATGCATTTCCAATCCCAACAAAAGAAATGAATGCAAATTCAAATATGGTTCAAAACAATTTGAAATAAAAAGTCATTGAACCTGGCCGGCTGCATTGATTGTTATGCTTGCCTATTCCATCTTTTTTAAGACGGATTTCTATTTTATGAAACCTTGAGTTTACTGATACTATTAGCGTTTTATATTTTAAAAATATGAATGAGGAGAAACTTTTCAATCTGTTGTAATAAATTCATCTTTATTTGAAACGAATGGTATTTTAAATATAAATTGCAAAGAAATAACATGAAATGAGCATGATTAAAGAAGACACTTACTTAAATGTTTATTTTATTTATGCGATTTAAAAAGGATATGAAGTAAAAAAAAAAACAGTTTAATCAAAATTGATTTCGACAGTTTAAAAAATAATCAGATGAATCAAGCCATCACAAAAAATTTCGACACACTCGATAGATCATTATATACTTGCATATTTAACGGAAATCCGAAAAAAATAAAATTCAATGACATGAAAAAATATTTTCTTTTAACCCTTGTTCTTACCGCAATAGCAGCACAATCCTTACAGGCACAAAAAAAGGTTGAAGTACTTACCGTGCCTGCTGGAAATGAGTTTGCAAAAATAAATATCGGTGGTACTACCATTTTGCCAAGTGGCCGGTTTTTAACTCCCGCAGGCGATTTTATCCGAATTACAAATGATGCGTATGGATTGGCAATTTCTCCCGATGGCAAAAAATCGGTTACGCTCCACAACGGGGTATTTTCGATCATTAATCTTGAAACTTTGGATGTGGTGCGCATACCTGATTATGAAAGGAAAATAAAATCGCCCTTATCAAATGGTTCATTTTTGGGTGTGGCTTTCGCAAACGATTCCAAAACGGTTTACCTCAGTGGCGGCGACAATGGTGCGGTTATTACTTACGACACGGAAAAATTCGTTCGCACCGATTCAATTTCGCTCAATGGTTTTGTGAATGGCGTTGATTACGGCGACAGTTTTACTTCTGATTTGGTTTTAAATGACAACAAAAATGAACTGCTTGTGCTCGACCGCGCCAATTTCAGAATGGTTAGGATTGATTTATCGACAGGAAAACTTACAGGTTCTGTAGATGTTGGCAGGCAACCATTTGGACTTAGTTTAAGTCCCGATAAAAAGACAGCTTTGGTGGCAAATGTGGGAATGTATTCCTACCCAATAATTACTGGTGCAACGCCGGAAAATTATGATTCACTGATGATTTCGCACCATCCTTATGGAAACAATACGCCAGAATCAATTCATGGCACTGTGGTTGAAGGCCGCCAGATTCCAGGTCTTGGAAGTCCGCTTCATCCCGATGCGATGAGTGTTTTTACCATCGATTTGCAAACGAATAAAGTGCTCGAAAAATTCAAAACCGGTCATCAAATCGGGCAAATGATTGAAGGTGCCGAAGTGGTAGGTGGGGCCAGTCCAAATTCAATTGCAGTTGGAAAACAGTTTGCATATGTGACAAATGCTACAAACGATAATATTTCGATTATCGATTATAAAAACCACAAACTGATTGGCGATATTCCAATTTTAGTTGATGAACGAATTGACAAATACCGTGGTTTGTTGCCATTCGGGATTGCACTCAGCAAAGATGAAAAAACACTTTTTGTGGCGCTTCTTGGATTCAATGCGGTTGCGGTAATTGATGTTGATTCAGGAAAGACAAAAGGATTGATTCCATCAGGATGGGGACCAACCCGCGTAAAATTATCGCCCGACGACAAAGAAATTTATATTACAACTTGTCGCGGACTTGGCGCAGGACCAAACGGTGGAAAAGATTTTGTGCCGCCAATCCAGGGATATTATGTGGGCGACATTCAATTGGGAAGTTTCCAAAAGGTGGATATGCCCGATGATGCTCAATTGGCAGAATATACACGGCAATCAATAGAAAACACATTTAAAAGTGTAATCCTTAAAAACGATAAGGAAAATCCAATGCCACCGTTGCCCGGAATGCTGAAATCCCCAATAAAACATATCGTGTATATTACAAAGGAAAACCGCACTTTTGATGAAATTTTTGGTCAGCTAAAAGGTTCCAATGGCGACAGCACATTGGCAAGGTATGGCATAAACAACGAATATACTTTACCGCACACTATGTTTGGAAAATTTCCAAACCTGCGTATTAGTCCAAACCACATAAAAGTGGCACAACAATTTTCTTATTCCGATAATTATTATTGCGACAGCGATGCATCAGTTCACGGACATCACTGGATGGTTGGCGTAATTCCAAACGAGTGGGTTGAAGCAAATGCTGCAACCTCAAAAACTGCAATGATTTTTTCAAAAGCTCCCGGGCGCCGTTTTCCAAAAACAATCGGTAGTGTAGACCCTGAAGATTATGCTGAAATTGGCGGACTTTGGGAAGCGTTGGAAAGGCAAAATGTTTCGTTTTACAACTTTGGCGAAGCCAATGAAGCTGGTCATGAACGTGAAGAATGGTATGACACTAACACAGGTGCTGCACATGGTGTGATGATTCCGATGCAAAATGCACTGTTTACAAGAACCAGCCACGATTATGCCGGATATAATATGAACATTCCTGATCAATACCGGATGGAC
>JBBQPP010000499.1:0-3614 GCA_038217255.1 Bacteroidales bacterium
TTCAATATTTGAATCACCATAATTATCAGTGAGTTCCGAAAGTCCATTAAAGAACTCGGTATATTCCTGAAGTTTTTCAGCAACATTCCCCGACCGGAAATAGCTTTCCAATACTTTCTCTTCTTCAGCTGTACTTTCGCCATTAAAGTAAATCTGAAGTAACTTTTCTATTTTGCTGGTTTCCATTTTGATCTAATTTTAAAAATTCATCTCTCACTTTTTTTCTTGCCCTCGACAGGTTTACCCTGATGGCGTTGATTTGAAGCTCTGTTGTTTCCGCAATTTCGTTGAAAGAAAGCTGTTCAATATCACGCATATACATTACAGTACGTTGTAAATCGGGTAACCTGTCAATCAGGTTTTTTATCTGATTTGCCGATTCTGAATATTCAATTTGTAAATGAACATTAACCGAATCTTCTTTCATTTTGCGATCGGTTTCTGCACTGATCGGTATTGTTTTATTTGCCCGTATTACATCCAAACAACGGTTTCTTGTCATTTGCATGGCATAAGCCTCAACGTTTTCAATTTTTTCAAGTTCATCCTTTTTTTGCCAGAGTTTCAAAAAAACATCCTGCACGGCATCTTTTGCTTCGTCCTCATTTTTTAAAAAGAGCGTTGCAAATCGCAGCAGCTTTTTGCTTACCGGTAATATGCTTGTTTTAAAATCCCGGGCAATCATCAGTTAAATCTTGTTTTTCATTCTAAAGTTAAGACGATAGCTTCTTAATAACATTACATGGGTTGGAAAATATTTTTGAAATTTCAACATGCAGAAAATAAAAAAGCCGCTATAAATGCGGCCTGTATAATGAATTAATTTCAGATTTATATTTTATGCCTTCTCTATTTCTTTTTATTCCAGCATTCAATCATTCAATCATTCATGCAATCAAACATTTAGTGTTTTTGCGACCGATCATCAATCACTACCAAACGATACTTTACACCGTTCATTACAAGCCGGTGCGTATCCACATGTAAATGTTTTGTAACCACTTTGTTATGAATGACAAAATCCTGTATCAATACAAGTTCCGAGAGGTTGGACCCTGAAAGTAATTCGCGTAACTGGCAGTGTTTGCAAAAATTATCGGTTCGTTCAACCATTTTGCCGCGTCGTGTACAACCCATTATTTCGCAAAATTCGTGTTCCAGAATGTCGCCTTTATCACTTTGTGTAAGTTTCTGAAACGATTTATTAAAGTATTTGACTTTAAAGTTGTTGTCAGCTAAAAAAATCGACTGTGGGTGGTGCTCGATTAATTGGTTTATAAGGTCGTTTGCTTCTTCTATCCGTACAAATTCAAGTCGCATAAGTTTGAAATTTACATGATTAATATTAGTTCCGTGTCAATGAATAAGCCTGATTTGATTGTTCATTTTTGGCTTTTGGAAATTAGTAATTATTCATAAAACTTTCAACTGAATATGTTTTTAAATTATAAAATAGGTATAATTAAATGTCTCCTATTTATCCAGAGTTCCGAATACCCTCTTAAGCAGTGAGTTAACACGGGCAACCGGATCTTTTCGAATTTGTTTTTCTTCGGCTTCAATCTTTAAAAATAAACCATCAAGGGCTTTATTTGTAAGATATTCATCAAGATCAATCTCAACTGGTTTAAAACCAGCCATCTGTCCCACTATCGATTTTGCAACATCGTTCCATTTTCCGGTAATTTGGTTCCAGCTTTCGGCAGTTGAAATGTTTCCAACCAATTTTTTCTCTACCGATTCTTTTATTTTGGGGCGATACAATTCGAACAACTGGTTATATGTGGTTTTACGCAAGTATTGTGTTGCCGCATTGTCATCGCCTCTTAATATCGTGTACCCGTCTGCAATAGTCATGCTTTTTATACTATTTGCAAAAATAGGCCTGGCTTCCGAAACCGCATCTTCGGCAGCGCGGTTTATTCTCAGCAACACGTCTTCAATTAATTCGTTCCCTCCTGGAATTTTATTAATGTTTTTTACAATCATATCAGCTTCCGGTGGCAAAAATATTTTTACCATTTCATCTTTATAATAACCATCGGTAGCTCCAAGAATATTTGAAGAATTATTTATACCTACAATGAGTGCTTCTTTTAGCCCTGCAATTATTTCATTTTGTGTCAGGGGTTTATTTTCTCCTGTAACTTGTTGGGTAACTTGCATTAATTCGGCACAACCCGAAAGAGTAAAAAGCAATACCAGAATGAGAATGCTTGATTTTTTCATTTATATAATTTTGTAGAATGAGAAATATTATGCCTGTTTACTTTTGAAAAGTTTATCGATTAAATCACCTCTCCCCTTTGATTTCAAGTCGTTTATTATCGAATTTTTAAATTCACTTTTGTACCAAAAGAAGAATTTCCGCTGGTTTTCTTTGTCATTTTTATTGCGGGCTGTATATATTTTCTCCATTGTATATGGATGGTAGCCCGAATAATAAACTACCGTTGCAAGCGTCATTGGCGTTGGAGTAAAATCCTGTACCTGCTCAAGCCTGAAATTCATTTTTTTGGTTTGAATGGCAAGGTTGGCCATATCCTCCGATTTGCTTCCCGGGTGGCTCGAAATAAAATAAGGAACCAATTGCTGGTTTAAATTTTCCTCTTTATTTATTTTGTTGAATTCATCGTTTAACTCCTCGAAAAGTTTAAAAGAAGGTTTCCGCATAAATTTCAGCACTTCGTCCGACGAGTGTTCCGGCGCAACTTTCAACCGCCCCGAAACATGGTGTTTTATTACCTCACGCAAATATTCACTGTTGTTTTTATCGGTTTCTTCGCGTCCGGTTTTTTCAAGAATCATGTCGTATCGAATTCCGCTGCCAATAAATGCTTTTTTTACATTTGGATTTTGACGCACCTTTTTATAAAGGTCGAGCATTGGTTTGTGGTCGGTATCTAAGTTTTTACATATTGTAGGAAAAATACACGATGGGCGTTTGCATTTGCGGCAAATTTCTTCGTGGATACCTTTCATTTTGTACATGTTTGCCGATGGGCCGCCCAAATCGGATATGTACCCTTTGAAATCGGGCATCTGTGTAACTTGTTCAACTTCTTTTAAAACCGATTTTTCTGATCGGCTGGCAATAAATTTTCCCTGGTGTGCCGAAATAGTGCAAAAAGTGCAACCTCCAAAACAACCGCGATGTATGTTTATTGAGTGCCTGATCATTTCATAAGCAGGAATGGTTTCTTTGTTGTTGTAACGTGGATGCGGCAGGCGGGTGTATGGTAAATCGTAAACGCGGTCGATTTCACTTTCTTTAAAAGTAGGCCACGGCGGGTTGACGATAATTTTTTTGTTGCCCACTTTTTGAGTGAGCTTTTTTGCCTCCATTTTATTCGATTCCTCTTCGATATGCATAAAATTCCGGGCATATTTTTTCTTGTCATTTAAACACTCTTCGTGCGAGGACAATTCAAAATCATCCCAATTCTTTTTTGTAGCATAATTTTCATCAGGTTCTACTAAAAATGAAGTTTGCGGGATAGTAGTAAGCTTTGAAACAGGAACTCCTTTTTGAACCAACCGGGCAAATTCAACAATCGATTTTTCGCCCATTCCGTAAAAAAGCATGTCGGCGCCTGAATCCACCAAAATTGACG
>JBBQPP010000500.1:0-3606 GCA_038217255.1 Bacteroidales bacterium
GAGCATCATTCCGAATTGCGAATTTATCCAGCAAATTTTAATGCACGGTGATGCGGTAAAAGTTATCGAACCAAAAGAATTGGCAAAAGAAGTAAAGCAGAATTTGAAACGCGCATTGAAAAAATACAATTGAACCGGCACGATTTGACTTGGGCAAAACACATTCTTTGTTTTTTTTGAAAATAACATACGAATAAATTGCCTCATTTTTCCTTTTTTTACAGTCAACTTAAAAGTACATAAATGACATTCACCGCCATAGATTTTGAAACAGCAATCTACCACCACATTTGCGCTGTTGGTATTGTTGCTGTTGAAAACGGCGTGATTGTCGATGAATATCAGGCATTGATTCAGCCGCCAAATAACAGGTACAACTGGTATAATATCCAGGTTCATGGTATCACGGAAAGAGATACGGCCAAAGCCCCCTTTTTTGATGAATTGTATCCTGAAATTAAAAAACGACTTTTGGGGAGAACTGTCGTTGCACACAACGAGGCATTCGACAGGAACGTTTTAAAGAAAACAATGACCGATTACGGATTGGATTATTCCGACCTGAGTATTTCCGACAGGTGGGAATGTACAGTAAAAATTTACCGTTCAAAAGGCTTTCGCCCCGCCAGTTTAGATGCCTGTTGCAGGATTATGGAGATTGACCTGAATCACCATTAAGCCCTTTCCGATGCACGTGCCTGTGCTATGCTTTTTTTAAACAAATAATTCTCATTTATTTTTTGTCCGTCATGCTTTGTCGTAGTCCCGGCTTTAGTTTTGGCATAAATTAAAGCGTACCGATATGACAAGGAAAATGATGGATTTGAAAAATGAGTTTTTGGAAAAGCGCAACTTACTTGAAGATGCAAGGCAAATCCTGAAATCAGAATTTATTGGAATTGACAAAATAATTGATGAAGTAATAGAAAGTATTAGTTCCTGGTACATTCTCTCCGACATACAGGAGAAGCCGGTCGTAATAAATCTTTGGGGATTAACAGGAGTAGGGAAAACATCGCTCGTTAACCGGCTTGTCGAATTAATTGATTTCAGCAACCGGTTTTTTAAATTTGATTTAGGCGAAAAACAGGGGAGTTTTTCATTTCGTGATTCACTTAGCGAGCTATGCTAAAACAATGATACATCTCCCATAATTATTGCTTTGGATGAATTTCAGCATTCACGCACAATTGTCGGGCCGTTACGCACAGAAAAGGAAACCGACCATAACCGGGATTTGGGAACTAATCGATTCAGGGAAAGTCCTGTATATCAGTTGGAAAAGAGGGCTTTGGGCATTTGAAGATTATATTCACACACTTGCTCATTTATTAGCCGCCGGATAAACTGTACTTAAACCAGGATGTCAGTAAATTATTGCTCCGCTTATCGGGTATGGAAACCATTGAATTTCTGAAAAAGGTTTTTATTGTTGCAAAACGGCCTTCGGTCAGGAACTATTCAAAGTCACTGATTTTTGTGCTTGGGAACATTGACGAAGCCTACACCATGAGCAACAATTTTAGTGCTGACATGGATGCCGATGAATTTCACAAAGAATCACTTAAAATTACCATTCTCAAAATAAAGAATGCATTAAAAGAGATGTTTAGAGCAGAACAGGTTTCCCGGTTGGGAAACATTCATATCATTTATCCGGCTTTAAACCGCCATGCCTACTTGAAGATTATTCAAAACGAACTAAAAAAAGTAGCATCAAATTTAGGCTCATTTACCGGATTGAATATTGAATTTGATGAAATCTGGTAGCCAAGGATGATGCCTTTAAATCTGCTATGCAGGTTACTTTGAAACGGATATTGAAAGCGTCGTAAATGAGTTATATCGCAAAAAAAATATCAAAAAGTAATCGATTTTTTGGTTTTGAATATTCAATTAAATCTTTATAAAGCTATTGATGGACTTCATAAACAGGCAAGAGAAAATAAGCTCCCTTGCCTTTATTCGTTGCAGCTCAATGGTGATGGTGCCTAAATTTTTTATTATTCATTTAACCGGTTTGTTAGACAAAGTGCTTGAACTGTTTTGAAAAATTTATTGGAAGTTCTTGACCAAAAGATTACCGAGGTTGAAGAACAAATCAATTTTGTTGGTTAAAAGAAGAAGGGAGCTTCGCTACTTTTTTTGGTCGTTTATACTTTTTGGGTATTTTAATCTCACCTTAAAATTGTTTTCAAATTAAGGTGCGCATCAATCTTAAGAGGATGAATATAAATTTCTGACTCAAATTTTACTTCAAGATAGTTCAAATGAGAAACGTAAAAAGATTAATGCTATTTAATTTCATTTAATCTGTTTAAATATTTAAATGATTCTTTTACGCTAATTTGATAAATGTGGGGAAAATGTGGGAAAAATTTCGAAAATAAAAAAAAAACGCAACATATTTATTTACAACACATTGCGCTAATTTTATTTTTATCAAAGTGCCCAGAACAAGACTCGAACTTGCACACCCTTGCGAGCACCAGCCCCTCAAGCTGGCGTGTCTACCAATTTCACCATCTGGGCAAATATTTTCATTTATTAAAAGAACTTTGTTTTTTCGCGTCTCTTGTATCCGCTACATGCCTACTCATCGCCGTATTTTGCTGCTATCTTTTTTGTTTTAGCATTGGCAAATATACACATTTTTTTCTCTTGATTTTATTTAAATAAATGATTATTTTCTTGTCTTGTACATGTTTTTTTGTTCGTTTGTTCTATATTTGTTTATGAAATGTTTATGAATAATTATGGCAACATTTAAAGCAGTTATCTTAAAAGGCAAAAATGATCTTAAAAATGATGGTACGACCAACATTAAGATCCGCATGACACATAACCGTCAGATAAACTACATTCCAACTGACCTGTTTGTCAGTCCTGCACATATGGATATCAAAAGCGGAACAGCTAAATCAGGACCCAATAGAGATTTTATAAATCTCCGAATTGGGGATATAATTCAGAAATACAGAAAATCTGCTATTGAACTTGGCGACCGTGTTGAATCAATGTCTGTTTCTCAATTAAAAACCCATTTGCTATCCGGTGTTTCCAAAACCAATCAGATCGATTTTTTACAATTTATAAATAATTTCATAAACATTTATTCTGCATCCTCATTCTCCCCCGGCACAAAAAATAATTATTATTTTCTGGGTGAAAGCCTCAAAAGTTTTTCTGGAGAGTTATTGCCAGTTTCAGAAATCAACTATCAATATCTAATCCGCTATGAAGCATATCTTCGTTCACGCGGTGTTAAAAATGGTGTTAATAATTATATGGTCGTTTTCCGTTCTTTATTTAATAAATGTCGCAATCATTTTAATGACGATGATGCAGGCAAAATTCTTATCCCCCATTATCCCTTTAAAAAGTATGTAATTCCAAAGCCTCATGTTAAATCCAAGGACCATATCCTTACTTTAATTGAACTGCAAAAATTAATCTCTTATGTTACGGATATCAACAGCGAGCAGTTTGCCATTGATATGTTTTTACTCATGTTTTATTTGATCGGTATCGAGGGTAAAGACTTGTTTTATCTCAAAAAGCCTTTCAATGGACGTGTTTCTTACACCCGCTTCAAAACCGGGCGCG
>JBBQPP010000501.1:0-3589 GCA_038217255.1 Bacteroidales bacterium
TATGGCAAGGGTCGATTTAAGCGATAACAGCCAGCATGTCTATTACCAGATTTTTCCCGATAACAGTGCAAGAAATAAAAACAATGGAGGTTGCGAATTCCAGTACCGGTTGGAAAAAGGTGGTGAAATGAAAGCCCTTTATCCGAATATTGAAACTGCCGGAAATAAATTTAATGTGAATTTTCCAAATACTTTTATTAGGCTGAAAAGAGCCGGTGACATTTTTGAATCGTATTTCAGTAACGATAATAAGAAATGGGAATTATTTTCAACTTTCAAACAGATATTGCCAGCCGAATTGTTGGTGGGATTGGCTGTAACTTCTCACAATTCAGAAGAATTTACCACTGCTGTATTTTCAAATCTGAAATTAAATCAATAGAGATATTGTCATTGAATTGCTTGCCTTTCCGGTGGAGGAAAATGGAATGGGAAAAATCCTTTTGAAACAATAAAATAGAGCTTATTTTATCCGTTTTCGAGCTTGGAAAGGCGCCACTCGCATAGTTGTTTAATCCG
This sequence comes from Bacteroidales bacterium, assembly GCA_038217255.1. Lineage (GTDB taxonomy): Bacteria > Bacteroidota > Bacteroidia > Bacteroidales > Prolixibacteraceae > Draconibacterium. The sequence goes on from JBBQPP010000501.1 coordinate 520, forward strand.
GGCTAGAACGTTGGAGGTTACACGGTTGTGTATGGCTTCCCAAATACGGTTAATAATTTTGGGTGAATGTGGTCTTACTTTTCCATAAAAATTAAAACCTACGGCAGATATAAGTTGAGAATGTTCTGTTTCTCCAAGTTCAGGAATCGAAGAACGAACATACAGGGAGAAAAATCCAATGGGATAACCTCCGCTGCAATTGTATAAAAGATAGCGTGCATTATCGAAATCAAATGGATCGGGAACTTTTTTTATTCTAATAGAATTGAGGTAAAAAAGAGGAATCAGATGAATTCCAAGGAAACTTTTTAATCCCAACGGATATTTCTTCCATCCAAAAGGTAAAATGCGTATCTGTTCAATATTTCCATCCATTCTTTCGACCCTGGCCACATAATTGGGCCAGCATGATGAATCGCCATTCCAGTTTAGCAGTTCGTTGAAAATTAGGCTTACCGGGGCTTCCACTCCAATTTTATGGATATTCAGAATTGAAAGCTTGTCAACTTCCAAACCCATCCTTTGTAGAATCCTTTCGTTATATTCAATTCTTTTTTCTTCCGATTCAAACTTTATCAAGGTTGGGATTTTCGGTTTGTTCCACATAAAATAACCGAAGTCGGTAAAAATGTTTTTACTTCTTGCTGGAGGCGTTAATTCATTCGTAATCATCTCTTCGTTTTTCATTTTCTGAAATGAATTTTATTTAAAGGAAACTAAAATAATCTTGAAAGTTTACATAAATATATGAGAAAATCATGGCAATTCAATTCTTGTAAACAAACTGAAAAAGGGTGTCAAACTTTATGTGACACCCTTTTAACAATACATTTCTGATTATATTTTTCGAAACGGATTTTTACTTTTTATCGTACACCTGTGTTTCCGAAATATCACCAAATGATGATGATGCATCAGACTGTATCACCATACTTCCACCATCCATTTTATAAACTTCAGTAACAGTGAATTCGCCTCCATCCTGCATTGGGATTTTTGATGAAATTTTAAGCGTTTTATTATCGGAAGACCAAACTGCAATTGATTTTTTCTTGCTTTCCATCATCGCGGCATTAATACATTCTTTGCCATCGAGTGTAAATTTGTCGTTGATGGTAAATTCCTGACCCTGCCATTCTGAATGTTTTTCAACGCTCAAATCATTATCTTTTTGCACAACAATGATTTCTTTTGGAGCCATGCTGAATTGATCGCCAAGTTTACTTTTTGAAGTGTTTAGTTTCCAGTTGCCTGAAAAATCAATCTGTGCAGAAACAAAACCAGAAAACAAAATAGCGGTAAATAGAAATATTGCCTTTTTCATGATAATTTAGTTTTAGATTATAATCTCATTTCGAATTGTCCTTTAAACAAAATGTAAGTTTAATTAATTGATAAAGAGAAACAAAACTTTAGGTAATTAAGTTTTTTAGTAGCAATAATATCCTCTGGCTCCACAATATTCTGCTTCAAAATCAGCATTAAACTGAAACATATTAGCCATATCGTCAGCACCGGGGAATCCGAAATTTCGATAAACAGAAGTTTTCATAGTTCGATATATAATGACTTGCAAAAGTAATTACAAATTGAAATCAATTCCTTTTGTCGGGAATCTGAACCTTTTATGGATAAAACCAGAGTATTTTGTTTTGTAATAAAAACAAGAAAAGGGAACAATTTATACAACAGGAAATACTAAAACAACCAGGATATTTTTGCCCCAAACATTTTCGGAGAACCCGGTACAAAAGTAGGTACACCGAACAAACTGCCAGTGTTTCCGCCGCTGGTAACATACTTCTCGTCAAGTAAATTAGTAGCAAAAACTGAAAGCGTCATTTTTGGATCGGCTAATTTCAATCCGCCGTTTAAATTCAGCAAACCATAAGCATCCTGATCAAGTCCTTCTGTATTTGCATCGGTAAACCAGATATGTGTTTTGAAAGAATAAGATGGCGAAATGAAAAATTGAATGGTTTTGGTAATGTTAAACTGAGCATTAAAACCAGCGGTAAAACTATGTTCGGGTGCCAGGCTGAATTGGTTTCCGGCATATTCCTGTTTCAATCCGTCGGTATTTGTAGAATCGAACGCAGAATGCAGCCAGGCATAATTCCCGAAAAGTTCCAACTGTTTAACAACTGCAACATTTACCGATGCTTCTGTTCCATAAGTAGTCGCTTTTCCACCATCAATTACAATGTAATTAAACTCGCCGGTTTCAGGATTAGCAACCCAGGCATTGCTCTGGAAATTTTTGTATTTCTGGTAAAATCCAACTACATCAACAAAAACACGTTCAAAAAAGGAGGCCTTAAAGCCTGCATCGAAATTATTTAAAATCTCGGCATCCAGAATTTGTTTTTCGCCTGTGGATGTGAATTGCAATACATTTGGCCGACGACCGCGAGAGTAATTTGCAAATACATTTCCATATTCATTAAACTTGTATTGAAAACCAGCTTTACCGGTAACTGAAAGCGTGTTTTTACTAATCTCCTGCAATGCTGAGGGCTTAAAAAACAGGTTTGGAGAATTTCCAGTTAAATTTCCTAAAACGGAGCGATCGCCACCTAAAAACTCGGCTTCATTATTTAATTTATACATATCAAAAACACCACGAACACCACCATTGACAAATATTTTTCGTGTAAGCTGATAAGTTACGTCCATAAAAACCTCAGCTGATTGGTTTGTTGCACCACTCTTAGTTTCCTCCTGATGATTCGTTGGGAGCGGCATCCCAGCCAGCGGACCTAATTCCGGAGAATCAGGCAGAACCGGTATCACAAGAGGTTGACCATCTGGGTAAACAGGCATGACAGGTTGAATTAACATTAAACTTGCAAATTGCTGTTCATTGGGCGAAAACCAATATTTCTGATCAGCCTTTTCGCGCCAGTAGCTTGCACCAAGAGAACCAATAAATCTGCTGTTTTGAGAAAAATTTCCTCTGATTTCCTGGTAAAATTGGTCGGCTCCCTCAGTTTCTGCCATGTCAATTGCTGCAGAAGCAGTGCCATCGCCATCCCACCGTGCATTTGAGTTGCCTTTTCGGTATGAAGTG
>JBBQPP010000502.1:0-3587 GCA_038217255.1 Bacteroidales bacterium
AAAAGGCCAGGTTTTATTGATTCGATGAATAGAAGAAATGAAAGAAACAATCAGAACATTTATTGCAATAAAAATTACTGCTGAGAAAAAGTTACTTGATTCAATTGCCGAATTAAAGAAATCGCTTGCAGGAGAAGAAATCCGTTGGGTTGATATTGATAATCTGCATTTAACACTCCGTTTCCTTGGAGAAACAAATCAATTCCAGGTTGCTGAAATTATCAAAATGCTTGAATCAATTTCAAAACAATTCCAACCTTTTCAGTTTTCGTTGAAGGGTGTTTCAATTTTTAAAAAAAAAATTCAGCCCCGTGTGCTTTTCGTATCAATTGAAAATGATTTGGTTTTAAAACAATTGGCAGCCGAAATTCTCGAAATGAGTAAAACACCCGGTTTCAAAGTAGAAGAAAATACGTTTAATCCTCATTTAACTTTGGGACGCATAAAATTCATTCAAAATAAAACTGATTTTTATGCACTTGTAAATAAATTCTGTGATACGAAATTTCAATCTGTTATTGTTTCCGAAACCATATTTTACCAAAGTATTTTGGGTTCTGAAGGACCAACGTACAAACCTTTGAAAATTGTAAAACTTAACTGATAGAAATTGCAAAAGTTGAACTCGATTATGGTTTTGAAAAATGAAAATTATTTCCCTTTTGCTTTCATACTGACCATGATTGTGTAAATCATTATTTTGAAATCGATATATAACGATATGTTTTTCAGGTACATCATGTCATATGGCAACCTTTCCAACATTTCGTCAACATCCGAAGCATAGCCATAACGAACTTGTCCCCAGGAAGTAATTCCCGGTCGGAGTTTATGAAGGTGTGTATAATGCGGCGCTTTTTTTACAATCTGGTCGATATAATATTGTCTTTCGGGTCGCGGACCAACCAATGACATATCGCCGATAATTACATTATAAAACTGGGGTATTTCATCTAAGTGCGTTTTTCTCATAAACCTCCCGATTTTTGTAATCCGCACATCATTTTCTGATGATAGGGCAGGGGTTCCGTTTTCGGCACCACTAACCATGCTGCGTAGTTTATAAATATTGAAAGGTTTACCAAATCTTCCGATTCGTTCCTGTTTGTAAAAAGCCGGACCTTTTGAGGTGGTTTTTATAATTATTGCGAGAGTAACAAAAACAGGAAATAAAATTACCGATGCAATCAACGAAAAGAAAACGTCTAATAGTCGTTTTGTATTTTCCTGCCAGCCCGGCATCAAACCGTTTGATATTTTTATTAATGGGCTACCATAAATGGTATTTGTTTTTACCATTCCAGAAAGGAAATCGTATAAATCCGGAATTCCCCAAATTGTAACCTGACGATTTTCAATAATGGTTAGAATCTCGCTTAAGCGCTGGTGTTCAATAGTTTCTATGGCGATTATAACTTCCTCTATTTTATTTGTTTTTATAATATCCAATAAATCCGAAAATTGACCGAGTGTAGGGATATAATTACTCAACAAAGCATCGTTATTGTTTTCGAGGCCAACAAAACCAACGAATTTATTACCGGCCGGATATTTCTGGCTGTTCATGTCATTAAAAACATTCAGCGCTTTTTCGTTGCTCCCAATTATAAGGGTGTTAAAACCTATTTTCCGTTTGTGGATTTTATGGATTGTTTGCGTTGTAATTATAAGCCTGAAAAAGTAAGTTAGGAGAAAATGCAGCAAAAACAGCGTGAAAAAAAGTTGGTAATAGTTTTTGTATGAATTGATAAAATCGTCAAGAATCAATGTGAAAAATATTACCACAACCCCGGCAAGCGCGGTGGTGAAAGTTTGACCAAGTTCAATTAACCGCGAACGGCGAAAAATATTCTTGTAAAAACCAGTAATGTAATAAATGGTAATCCAGAAAAATGGAATAAACAATAGTCCAAGGTAAAAACGACTATTGAATTCAATGGGAATATCAATGCCAAAACGCTGGGGTTCAATAATTGCTTTTCGATAAATGAAGAATAGAACCCAACTAATTGCAGCGGCTAATATGTCGAAAATTAAGTATTTAACTACTTGCAAGGGCCTATTCATTTCTTCATATAAAAGTTAAGTTCAGTGTAAAAAGAAAAGTCGCTTACAAGAACGGATTTGAATAAAAAATATTGCGCCAAAAATAATTTAGATTGAATATTTATTGGGCAAAAAACTGGGTAATTTTTTTGTTGATTTTTTGTACAAGATTCATTGCAATCAAATAGTCCTCGATGCAACTTTTTTTCTTTGACTTGTTTTGAATTGTATCTACAAAAAAATCGAATTCATTGACATCTGTGAATGCCGATAAGTCGATAGGTGTATTATTGCAAATGGAAGTGTTCCGGGTGAAATTCATATTTATAAACTGGTTTCGCGAATACACCCTGATTTTAAATTCTTCAAGCGATTCTAAGGATCCATAACTGATATTTACAACCGAAGCATCGCCAAATTCGAGCCTCACATTTGTGAAATCCGATTTGTTTGGGTTTGAATTAAAAGTAACAGCGCCTACTTTTTTGGGACTGATTCCGGTCAATTCAATCAACATTAATATAATTGGATAAAGGAGGTTGTCGTGATTGTTGATATTGGTAAAGTCCAAAATATCAAGGTAAACCGGCGAATAAATATTGTTATTCAACCACTGAATTGCCGGCGTGAAAAAGAGCGGATTACTCACTTGTACCACCGAACCCGATTCATTGGCAAGTTTTACAATTTGTGTGCATTCGTCGATTGTTAGGTTGAAATAACCAGCCATAAATACATGTTTCGATTTTTTGACAATCTCTACGAGTATTTTAAACGGTATCGATGATGAATTGTCCATAATGATAGCGTCTGCCCGTTCAATCAGCTCAACCCGGTTAAATTCGGGTATCGAAAAATGAAAACTATTCATTTTTGCCGTGGTCCCAACGGACGCTTTCCCGATAATATTTATATTTTTGTTTTCCCTGAAACGCTTTACAAAAGGTTCTAGGATTTCTGTGTTTCCAATCAATCCAACGTTTAGCATAACATGCTTCTTTTATAGTAATTGCACAAATATAGAAATCAGTATCGTTCTGATTGTTTATAAGGCTTACAATTTATCAACGTTTATTGTTAATATTGAATCTGTAATTTGGCTGTAAAAATGTTTTTTGGGTTAATTTTGCACAATATTTTTGAAGAATGGGTATGATCGAAAATCCCCGACACCAAGGGATGCGTAAAAGACTGGTGGAAGGTTTAAAAATAAAAGGTATTAGAAACGAAAAGGTGCTTGAAGCCATTGGGAAAGTCCCGCGGCATTTGTTTATGGAGAGTACGTTTATACAGTTTGCGTACAAAGATCAGGCATTCCCGATCGGTGCCGGGCAAACTATCTCTCAGCCATTTACTGTAGCCATTCAAACACAATTATTGCAAATCGAAAAGGGAGAAAAAGTATTGGAAGTGGGGACGGGCTCAGGATATCAGGCGGCGGTATTGCTTGAAATGGGCGCAAAAGTTTTTACAATCGAAAGGCAAAAAGAACTTTATTCCAAAGTTCATAAGTTTCTACCTGAAATCGGATACAACCCTGC
>JBBQPP010000503.1:0-3572 GCA_038217255.1 Bacteroidales bacterium
AAAACAATCCCAGTCAGGGAAGTACTCCCGGTATTTGTAATGAGGTAGTTGTAGGTAATTTGTCCGGTAGTTGAAACCGAAGTAGTAGCTGAAGTTTTATCGACAGTCATGGAAGCAGTCCCACTGATCGGGATACTAAGAATATCCGTTGCATCCGGCGCTTCATTTGAACTGGCTGTAACGTTATTCGTGACGCTTCCCCCGGCATTGATATCCGCCTGAACAACTGTATAAACAGCCGAACAGGTAGTTGTTGCACCCGAAGCCAGTGTTGTTGCGAGACAAGTAGGTTGTGCATCCACATTATCATCGTTTAAAACAATCCCGGTCAGGGAAGTACTCCCTGTATTTGTAATGAGGTAGTTGTAGGTAATTTGTCCGGTAGTAGAGACCGAAGTTGTAGCCGAAGTTTTCTCCACAGTCATCGAAGCAGTCCCACTGACCGGAATATTCAAATTATCCGTTGCATCCGGCGCTTCATTTGAACTGGCCGTAACGTTATTTGTGATGCTTCCTCCTGCATCAATATCAGCCTGGATAACGGTATAAACTGCCGAGCAGGTAGTTATCGCACCCGGAGCCAGTGATGTTGCGAGACAAGTAGGTTGTGCATCCACATTATCATCTGAAAGTGCAATTCCGGTCAGGGAAGTACTCCCTGTATTTGTAATGAGGTAGTTGTAGGTAATTTGTCCGGTAGTTGAAACCGAAGTAGTAGCTGAAGTTTTATCGACGATCATTTCAGATAAAGCAATAATAGGGATATCCAGTTTATCGGTAGCGTCAGGAGCTTCTCTTGTTTTTACAGTAACAGTGCTGGTCATAGTGCCACCAGCATCGATATCCGATTGGGTAACTGTATATACAGCCGAACTGGTTGTGATAGCCCCTGGTTTTAGTTCTTTAACAGGACTTTTAGGCTGTTCATCAACTTTATTATCATCAAATTTAATTTTAGTTAATTTAACATCACCGTTATTAGTCAGCAGGTAGTTGTAGGTAATAATTTGTCCGGCATTAGCAACAGAAGTTGTAGTCGAAGTTTTCCCGACGGTTAGGCTCTGTGCATTTGACTGGGATGCTGAAATTACAAATAACAAAATAATTACAACAGTTATAGAGAAATTTTTAAATTGGTTTCTTTTTGTATTTATATTATTTTTTGTTTGTGATACCGTTTTCATTGTTGCAGGCTTTTTTTAATTAAATCATATGTTTGGATTTTTTTTATTTCTCTTATAACTTTCCTCTCTTTTAAATTAATTTGTCGTTTAGCACTGGTATGTAAATAGTTATATTGTTCCAAAAGTGTTAAATGTTTTATAAGAATAGTCATTTTGTAAACCTATACGTACATAATTTTTTATCTGTTTTTAAGCTAGTCATTTCCAATCATATTTCAATGAATAACGTACTTATATGATTAAAAATGTATTTGCACTTTAAATATAAGCTTTAAAAATCCATGTTCAATGCAATATAAAGATGAATTTTCTTCTTTAAACATATAAATCACAATTATAATTGCAGTGCAATCTCTTATGGATGAAACCATTATTCTTTTTGCATATTCATTGTAATTTTTTTACAGATAGCTAATGTACTCATTACTAAAATGTTGGAATGTTTTTAATCGTGTGTTTATTCCGAGGTTAGAACTGTTCAAGGTTCTTCCGATATTAAATTTTATGTTTTGGTAATAAATTTTGGATAAGTTGAAATCAATAATACTGGTTACGCCGCAGTTTTCGATTTAATTGCCGACTTTGTCAGAATTATTACCGCAATTTTTATGGCCTACCTTTTCTTTAACTATTTAAAATTAGGTTTCAACTTCAAGATCAATGTTTTCAAAATAATGTAAATGAGGTAGTTGTATAGTATTATTTGCAAAAAGTCTAATGAATTGTTTTTTTCTTCAGATTTCTGGCTTCCAGCTTCCAACTTCTTAATCCAACGAATCGTAAACCACCACTTTATTCCATAAATGCGAGTTTTCTTCCACAAATTTCAGGTGAATCGGGTCAATTTGATATGCATCCTGATCGGTTTGGTTATCAAACATTACCATATACGAAACCGAATAGGAGTGGTCAACCACGTCGCGACTTTCGGTGCCAGCCGGAAAACCAACATGGCTTATCCTGATGGTTTTTACTTTCAGCAATTCGTTTAAAGCAGCAACCAACTGCTTTTTGTGCGTTTCGTTTTTGGGTTCTTTCAACCAGAAAAAAACGTGGTGAACCAGCGCGCTTGAAATTTTAACTTCTCCTGCCATTGCGTTTTTCGATAAAGGTAACAAACCTGCCAAAGTTAAGCCTGCAGCCGCGTTTTTAATAAATGCTCTTCTATTCTTCATGAAATTTTATATTGATTTTTAAAATGTTTTTCTTGAGTTCTTCCTGTCTCTTAGGGGAGATTAAGAGGGGCTTTCAATATTTGACGCCGAATCGACAAGATGCCCAACAATTTGTTTGATAGTCCGGTTTTGTGAATTTCTTCTCAAAGTGATTACTTCAACTGGAAGTGAAAGCAATTTTTTCTCCCAAATATTTACTAAAGATGTAATTTCAACTGCCAATGTTTCGAATTCAGCCATTTCCAATTATTAAATTCACCCACTCACCCATTTACCGCTTCCCTAATCCTCACCAACTTCTCCAGTAATCCTTCCAACAAATCCAACCGCAACATATTCGCCCCGTCCGATTTTGCGATAGCCGGATTTGGGTGGGTTTCAATAAAAATACCATCAACACCAACAGCAATTCCGGCACGTGCAACAGTTTCAATCAACTCTGGTTTTCCACCGGTAACTCCGCTGGCCTGGTTGGGTTGCTGCAATGAGTGTGTAATATCTAAAACTACCGGCACATTGAATTTCTGCATTTCAGGAATTCCGCGATAGTCGATAATCAAATCCTGGTAACCAAAAGTTGTTCCACGTTCAGTTAAAACAATATTTGGATTGCCACTTTCAAGTATTTTGTCAACAGCAAATTTCATGGCTTCTGCCGAAAGGAACTGACCTTTTTTGATATTCACAACTTTCCCGGTTGTGGCTGCTGCAACCAAAATATCAGTTTGGCGGCACAAAAAAGCAGGTATCTGCAACATGTCAACAAACTCAGCTGCCATTGCAGCTTCTTCTGCCGTGTGAATATCAGTAACTGTTGGAATATCAAAAGTTTTTCCCACTTTTTGAAGAATTTTCAGTGCTTTTTCATCGCCAATTCCAGTAAACGAATCAATTCGCGATCGGTTTGCTTTTCGGTACGAACCCTTAAAAATGTACGGGATTTTTAACCGTTCGGTAATCGCAACAATTTTTTCGGCAATTTCCATAGCCATATCTTCTCCTTCAATGGCGCAAGGACCGGCAAGCAGAAAGAAATTTCCTGAGTTGGTATTTTTTAGTTTATCTAATTTTGGAATCATTTTCATTATTAATGTAAATCCTAACTGATCAGCCAATTCATAAATACAAAAGCAAGAAGTAAAAAAATATTAATTTTAGCAAAATCAATAACTTAAAATCAAAATGCTAAAATACCTTTTCTTTTTCACAATTA
>JBBQPP010000504.1:0-3558 GCA_038217255.1 Bacteroidales bacterium
GGAATATTAATGCTGAGTTCAATGAGCTACACGGTTGATAATCAAATTTTAAGTAAAATCATTATTGACGCTGTTTACTTATTTGTTCCTATGATATTAACTGCGTTGTGGAATTATTTTCTTGCCCGATTTGAAAAGAAAAAACTTACTGGTTTAAATGTTTGCATATTATTGATTGGATGTTTTTTTCTTTCATTGCTTGTATCTATTTTCTGGAAAGTTGCGCCAATCTTTGTAGATGGGTTTAACAGAAAAGTGACCTACTTCTCATTTTCATTTTTCATTTTTGTATTTATTATTTTTGAGGGAACCTATTATCTGTGGCTCAAAAATAAAATTGATTTTAAAAATCTTGCCATTTTTAAAATCATCAAAATGAAACAAACTATTTTAATATATATCGGATTAATTTTCTGCGTAATCATTCTTTCCGCGTGCAAAAACAGATCGTCTGACAGGTTAACAATTATATCGGAAAAGACAGTACCCAAGGAACATAAACAGAATGAAAAAGAAAACTCCAAGGAAATTCAAGCATCAATAAATAATGGCCCTATTGATTCCATCAGAGGAGATTTTAACGGTGATGGTGTTATAGACTCAATGTGGTTAGAAAGACCCAAAATTGTCGGTAAAGGCATGGATAGAATAGAAGATTGTATTTGTTATATAAGATTTTCTGATCCGGCTATTCCGTCAATTTTAATTAAAGATTGCATTGATGGCATTCCTGATAATGTAGGCGACTTAAACAAAAACGGGACTGATGAAATTGGACTACTACCGGGATGGTTTTCAAGTTGCTGGAGAGAGTATCTTGTTTGGACTTTTTTAAATGGCAAATGGGAGTTTGCAGTGAAACCATTTCTTACCTATTGTAATCAGTGGTTAGATGACGTAAAGCCTATTGAGATTGACAAAAACAAGGAAGGAAATGTAATAATCAGATATACTGATCTAACAGTAGTTTCAGACTATGCAGTAAAAACTAAATCAGTTAAAATAAAAAAATAAGATAGTACGATTAATATGAAATCAACCATTCTAACCATTCTAAAATCGTTCACACTTTTTATTTTCTGGCTCATTTTCCCGCCGATTTTCCTTGTGTTATCAATCATCTGGAAAATGCCAAAAAAAATTTGGCGTGTTGTGTTGACCATTGTTGCACCTATAACGCTATTGTGTTTGTTTGCATTAGTATTTTTAGGCTACATATATTATCGTTCCTATATTTATCGGGGCTCACAAAGGGAAATTGAAACTAAAACCGGACTGGATTTGCCAAGATACAAGGTAGTTGAAAAGCGTCATTTTACTAAAGGGACATCTTATTTCGAACATTTTACAGTGGAATATGTAATTAAGTTGGATACAACAAACATTAAGGAATTTTATCGGAAGGTGGAAGAGCAAATCATTAAATATGAACAAGCAAATAACAGCAACAAGATCGGTATATTTTGGAAGGAAATTGATAGTGGGAATTATTATTTTAACTCGGATGGCTTTGAACCGTTAACCAAGGAAACTCTGATACTGAAAATAGATAAAAAGAATGCAGAAATTCGAGTGAGTTATGGCATTTGGTAAATTGTCGGGTTGCTTTCTTTTATGATTTGCGATAATGTGCTTTTTAATATTCGTGGAATGAAGAATAGAAACCTGTTTCAAATGAAAAATAAAAAATTCGCGATTCGCGAATTGAATCCTAAAAAGGGAGAAAAGTATCAAAACCAAGAAACATATCACAGATCAAAGTGACTTAAAAGTTTTAGTTCAGCAAAGAAAATTGAAGACAATCTAACTTGAACTTATTAGAAAAAAGAACAAACAGCCAATAAAATTAACTAAATTCGCAATTCGCGAATCACGAATTAGTTATATAACATGAAGAAACATAATGGAATGCGACCGCAAGATGTGCTGGTTTTACTTAAACTGAGTACCATGAAAGGCGATGTCTGGCAGTTTCAGGCAATTGCAGCAAATTTACAGCTCAGTGCATCTGAGGTAAGCGATAGCCTTAACCGGAGTTTGTATGCAGGTTTGTTATCGGGAGATAAACGCCGGGTATTCATGGAATCCTTTTTTGAGTTTTTAATCTATGGATTAAAATATGTATTCCCCGTTGTTCCAGGTTCAATTGTCAGGGGAATTGCCACAGCCCATTCGGCACCTCCATTAAATACTGTGATTGTTACCGAAACCGATCATTACGTTTGGCCAATCAGCACTGGAAATTTAAGAGGTCAAGCCATTGAACCTTTGTATTCAACGGTTCCAAAAATTGTAGCCTCAGATATTGAATTATACGAATTGCTGGCTTTGCTTGATGTGCTTCGGGTTGGGAAAGCCCGTGAAATTAAAATCGCCACCGAATTTTTAACACAACGATTAAAAGGAGAATAAAAATGTCGAACCTTGCCATGCTTCATGTTGTTGCCAAAGGGCTTGACTACTTGCTGCCCGAGGTGGTTTTTGTTGGTGGTTCGGTAACTGAATTGTATGCAACAGATGCAGCTTCAACCGAAATCAGATCAACCAATGATGTAGATTGCGTGATAGAATTGTTTTCGAGGACCCAATATTACAAGTTGGAAGAACAACTTCGGAAACTTCAGTTTTCTAATGATATAGAATCAGGAATTATTTGTCGCTGGAATTTTAGGGGATTGAAAGTGGACATAATGCCGAATGATGAAACAATTATCGGGTTTAGCAATCCCTGGTATGCCGAGGGAATGAAACACACTTTAAATTATACTTTCCCTGATGGACTGCAAATCCGGTATTTTAAGACAGCTTATTTTCTTGCTTCAAAATTTGTAGCTTTTAATGACAGGGGCAAATCCAATGTCCGGTTAAGTTCTGATTTTGAAGATATTGTGTATATTCTCGATAACCGAAAAGATTTGACAAATGAGTTAATGGAATCTGATGGAAAGGTTGTTGATTATTTAAAATCGGAATGCATCCGGTTATTGGAAAATAAAATACTGGAAGAAGGTGTTTTTTGTATGTTGCCATTAAATTCAGATCATGAAAGAATAAATCATGTTATTTCGATAATTAGGGAGATCAGTTTACTGTGAAAATTTCGCAAAAGATGAAAACCAACCATTCTATCCATTTTCGCTAAACCAGATCCCCATGAAACTTTGACATTAGATATCGATAAAAAAAATTCGGTAATTCAGTTGTTTTTATGGAGCCTGGTAAATAAAAGCAACTCAAAAATCCCCCTCAAAACTTTCTATTTCCGACTTCCATTTATTTTTTACCTTTGCACCATGGAAAAAGGTTGGGTAGAAGTATATATGACAGCACACGATTACAAAGCTTCCATTGCAAAAGAGTTACTCGAAAACGAGGGTATAAAAGCTGTTGAAATGAATCAGCGAGATTCGGCATACCAGGCCTTTGGGGAGATACATATTTATGTGGCGGAAAAAGACGCTGAAAAGGCCGCTCTTTTATTAAAAAACCTGAAGCATTGAAAGTACTTGTACAAAGAAGTTTAACGGGGATTGCATTCGCGGCAATTATGTTGGTCGG
>JBBQPP010000505.1:0-3556 GCA_038217255.1 Bacteroidales bacterium
CCACGGTGGCTGATTTTATTTTTATCAGTCAAATTCATTTCCGCAAAAGTTTGTTCAAATCCTTTTGGCTGAAAAATAGGGTCGTAACCAAAGCCTGAACCGCCTCTTTTTTCTGCAAGGATTTCGCCTTCAACAATACCATCAAAAAGTTCCTCGTGTCCGTCAATCACAAGCGAGATCACAGTTCTAAAACGTGCATTGCGGTTTTTTATTTTGGCGAGTTTGCCAAGCACTTTGTCCATGTTTGCCAGTGCACTTTTTTCTTCGCCTGCATAACGTGCCGAATAAACGCCAGGCTCATCATTTAAAGCTTCAATTTCCAAACCTGTATCATCGGCAAAACAGTTGTAGCCAAATTTATTAAACACATAAAATGCTTTCTGGCTCGCATTACCCTCCAGCGTTTCCTGTTCTTCGGGTATTTCTTCGATGCATTTAATATCTTTCAGGCTTAAAATTTTGAATTGATTGCCCAAAATAGCTTGTATTTCTTCTAATTTATGTTTGTTGTTGGTCGCAAAAATGAGTTCCATATTATTTTCTTTAAAAGTGTTAAACCAGAACATTAATTATTTTAAGGTGCTATATTTTATTTTTAGATTATCGACCTGAAATTTTACTTTGTTATTGTTCCAGAAATAAATTTTGATAATATCTCCTTCTTGTATTTCAGGTTTGATTTGGATGTCATAAACTGCTCTGTTCCATTTGTCCGGAAATTTGGCGAATTCACTTAAATCCAAGGTCCGATAAATTTGCATTTTCCCGGCACGGTCGGTGGTAATTACAAGCAATACTTCAGTCAAATTATTTTCAATTATAAAATCGGTTAAAATCGTAATTTTAGCTTTCTTCATTAAATCAACTCCGACAGGAAATTCCACAGAAGTACCAAATTCTTCATTTTCATTATAAAAATAGGAGTGGTTCCCGCTCAATGAATCAACTTTTATCCGGGCGGAATTTTGGTTCCATTCTGGCGAACCATCAGGTTCAAAGTCCCTGATTAACTGGTAGGATTGTTCTTTAGCTCCATTTTCAACAAGAATAATCCCTGAATTATTTTTCTTTTCATGTTTAATAATTGTTGGATAAAAGGAATAAATCAGTTCAAATAATTCGTCGCCAACAATTCCGCCCTGCCAGGCAAAAGCAAAGTATTTACTTTCGGAATCCATCAAAAAATCACTTAATTCAGAAACATTGGTTTTTTCGTTGATAAAACAAACAGCATCGGCATCAACCGAATTTATTAAACCCTCTTGTTTTGTACTCAGCAGGATGCGAATGTCATTTTTGTACTCAGTTTTCCAGTGACCAAGCTTTTCGGCAATTACAGGGGTCAGTCCCATTTTATTTTTGTTGTACAAAAATCTGTTGATTCCGCTGATTAAAACGAATGCTGAAACCAAAGAAACAAGAATAATAATTACCTGTTTTTTCTTTTTGGGGTGGTCGGCAACAAAATATTTTAATGAGAATCCAATCAACACCAAAAAAATAAGTGACGTAAAACAAAAAGTATAAATAATTGCCTTGTTGTTATACTCAAAACTAACAATGTGCTTGCCCGATGGAACAAGAACTGACATGTGCGTAAAATTGCTTTTTAACAAATTCTTTTCTATTCCATCAATATAAACCTTCCACCCAGTGTAGTAATTTTGTTGATAAACGAGCAGTTGTGGAAATTCAGTACTGGTTTTTATTTCAATTTTTGTTGGCGAAAACTTAAAAATCTCCAATGAATCGTTTTGTACAGAACGCAAATTGTACTCGTTTAAACTTTTATAATCCGCAGTTTCCATGAAAACACTGTTAGATTCAAAATCACTGATTGACGAATTTTCTCTAATGTTGTCCGAAAAATAAACGACCGGTTCTTTTTTTATGGCTTCCAGCAAATCAGGGTGGTTGTCGGCAAGGAACATATAACCATCCGTTTTAAATGAAACTAACCCGTCAAAGGTGATTTTCTTGGGAAAAACATTGTTGTTCATCCAGGTAAATTCATTGGCGGCATTTCTATCCGTATTTTCTCCGATGGGGTTAAGTTCAGGTATTGGAAACCCTTTTGGCGAAGATTTTAAGAAATTATAAAATTTAATAGGATCAGGTTTGCTGAGTACCGTGTAATTCGCGCTCAATTGGGTTGAAACAACACCATCAGCTATTAACAGAAAAAGTAAAGCTGCTGAAAAATATTTGACCTCTTTTATTTTCCATGAAAGCAGAATAAAAAACAATAGAAATACAATTTGGATGATTCCTTGCAAAATGATATTATCAAAACGGGTGGCGGCAAAAAGTTCATCCGTGAAATTTGTAGCGTTTTTGAAATAAGCAAATTGTTCGATTTTGCCACTCGCCCAACCAACCAAAACTATCAACAAAACAATTATTGAACTTGAAATCAATAATAACCGTCTTCTATCGGAAAGATTAAAGTTACTGTCTTTAATATTGATTCCTGTAAATGCCAAAAAACTAAAAATAGTAAAAGCCCTGAATATCCCAGGATACTGGAACCTGTCCATTAACGGGGCATAATTAAACAGGAATTCTCTCAAAAAAAAGCGATTGCCAAAAGACGCCAGCAACGAAAAAATGCCAAAAAACAGAATTACATATGATTCTTTATTGACAGACTTTTTTGTCAGCACAAATATAAAAAGCACAAGACTTATTATACCCCAGTAACCATTTGAAAATGATTGGTCAGTCTGAAAATATTTAGAATCGTTACCGACGGCCAAAGGTGTTAAAAACGAAAGAATTGATTTTACAGAAAAAGGATGTTTTTGCGCCAACTCAAGGGGAAGCCCGTTAAAACGGTTCAAAAAAGGTAAAAGCTGAAAATAAGCCAAAACCAATGTTACGCTAAAAACAATTACAACTATCGATAAAACCGAATGATACAAGAATAACTTTTTGAGGTAGCTTTTATCCAACCTGTTTGCAACCAAATACCAGACAAAAATGGTTAACATCAAGTAGGCTGAAATTATTGTTATAGCCGGGTAACTGCAATAAATCATTAAGAACAATGCAATTGAAATACGTACAAAGTTTTGTCGATTCATTTCCCAGATAAAAATGAAATAATTGGTCATCAAAAAAGGGATTAACGCATATCCGCAAACAAATGCAACGTGTTGCGCATTTCCTATAACAAAGCCAGACAGCATGTATGCTGCAGACAATCCAATCGAAATTTTATAATCTGAATTAAACTGTTTCAAAAAATAAAAGAACGATACACCCGCAATAAAAATGTATGCAAGAAAAACGAATTGCAAGGAAATATTTGAGTATCCAAACATATTTCCAATTATCCAAAACTCGGGGTTAAAAACCGACACCAAATCAGCATAAATTGGCGTACCATAAAGTAAATAGGGATTCCAAAGTGGAAACTGATTGTTTAAAATTGATTCGGAAAAAAAATAGCGGGAAGGGAGAAAGGCATCCACAAAATCCCATTTCATCCCGTTTTGTAAAAAAAATAATTGCCAAAACGCAATGACTGTTACCAGTGCTAAAAGTATATATCCGC
>JBBQPP010000506.1:0-3519 GCA_038217255.1 Bacteroidales bacterium
TCGTTGGCTAATTGAACAAAGCTAACTTTATCTTCTTCGAAATAATATTGAAGCAATTGTTTTGCAACTTCGTTGTTGATTTTGTAAAACTGAATGGCCGATTGCAACCATTCTGTTTTATTGCCCGCATTTTTATTGAGAAGGAGAACAAGCTGGGGCAATGATTGCCGCTCAATTGTTGATTTGTCGATAATTGACAATATTACATTTGATTCAGATGATTTCTCGGAAAGCGCGATTAGTAAGTTCTCGAAATAATTTACAAAGTGCGGGTTGCCAGGATATTCTGAATCACAATGTTCAACAAATTTTTGGATGGCCGAAATAATGACTTTCCCTGATATTGCTGCCAACTTGAGTTTTTCGATCAAAGTCGAAAGTGTGGCCTGGAATTCGGACAAAAGATATTCGTTTATATCTTCAAACGAATCAACTTCATCGTTTATTTCAGCATCCTGTGTTGCTTCGTACAGACCAATGAGCATCGCAATTAATTCTTCAATTTTCTGGCTGATAATCTTGTTCAGTGCTTCAGATTGAAAATGCCCGAATATTTCTTCAAATTCCTGTTCGCTTGCATATTGGTATGCTTCCCATTCTTCAATATAGCCCGACCTGGGTTCATGGTAGTTTTCCCAGTTGGGATTTTCAGTATCGACAGTTTCAAATTCATCCTGGTATATTTCTTTGGTGGAAGCCAGTATTTCTAAAAAGCTTTTCATGGAAAATTCAGCAAAAACCTCTTTTTCGGATTTAATGAAATTGGCAAACTCAGTTTGCAGGTTTACATTACTTTTGATTATTGCATTTAAGAATTTGATTTTTAAGCTATCTGAGGTATTCGCGTATTGTTGTTCAAATTGCATAGTAAAAAATAGAGTGTTTATTTTAATGAAGTGAAAAAGGGAAATTACTCTTTTCCTGCACCATCTTTTTGTTTTTCAATATAATAAGGTTTCGATGAGTGTTCAATTGCTTTCATGGCAATGTCTTTTACGCTTGTTTCGGCAGTTACAGTTTTTTGTGATAATTCTTTAAGCGATGCTTCAATGTCTTTAATTTTTCCATGCAGCGTTTGTATGGTTTGTTCGCTGAGTTTCAATTCGCCGGCAATTTCTTTTTCACGCAATTCTTTCTCGAACCTGAAAATGGTTTCTGTTTTTTCGGTAGCTGTTTTTACTGCCAAAGCAACTGCTTTTTCGAGTTCGACAGGGAAAGCGGCACTTTTTGACCTGAGTTCGGCCAATTCGTTTTCGGCTATTTTGAGGTTGGTTTCGCGTTCGGCAACAGCCTTTTCAAACGCAGTTTTTTTATCGGCCAAATCTTTTTCCAATTTTTGTTTTTTCTCCTCATACAAATCGGTATCCTTTTTACGTGCCAACTGAAGCGAGTAATTGTAATCCTCTTCTTCCCGTTTGCGGGTTTTGGCTATTTTTTCATTTTCTTCTTTTTGTTTTTCGAGTAATATCTCCTGTTCTTTTTTCCATAACGCCCTTTTTTCAGTCATTTCCGCGTCAAACTGCTCTTTTCCCGATTTTATTTTTTCGTCAAGTTCGGTTTTGCGTACGGTCATTTCCTGTTCAAACTGTTCCTTTTTTTCTTTTTGTGCAAGAAGCATTACCGAAAGCGAGTCAGTACTGGCCGAAAGCTGGTATAAATCTTCGAGGTTTTTCTTTTCGATTTGAATAGCCTGTTGTAATTCATCGAATTTTTTGTATTCTTCCCCAAACTTTTCCCCCAATTTATCGAGTGCCGATGTGATGTCAACTTTCAACCCGGTAATACCTTTTATAATGGTTTCATTGCTCAACGATTCCGCTTTTTTAACCACTGCTTCTTGTTTCTGAGCCTCTTGTAATTTTTTGGGTTCTTCGGTTTTGTTGTCAGTTACTTTTTTTAATAACTCATCATAAGCTAAAAGGATTTCGTTTTTCGTGTTTTTTGAATTAGGATGTGTTGCCATGATTTTATTTTTTTTTTAAGTTTTGGATTTTATTTTTTAATCATTTACGTGTAACATTAATGTTTTTTCTATGGATTGCCCGGGTTGTTTTGAAAGTTGAAATAGTTTTCAATAAACATAACTTGAAACATACTGATTATCGCACTTAAGATTTCAAATTCATTCTCATGGAGTTCTAAATCATAGATTACTGATTTTAATGCCTCCAATTTAGCGAAGTTTTTTTCTGCAACTACCACATGAATATATGTTTCGAGATAACAGAAAAACTCCCAGGGATGAATAGAATCCCGACCTTGGAAATAGTTTTCCAACTTACATGGATAATGAGGCAATAATTCAATATTTTCCTCTTGTGTAATTTTGTGTTTAGTCCATTTCAACTGCAAAACCGCATAATTTGGATGTTTGGAAGCAGCCTCTTTTAGTTTTGATTTGTATTTTCTGGAACCATCAATTCCAGAAATAACAATATCCAGATAATCAAATGCTGCATCAACACCCTTATTTTTACTGAATAATTTGAATTGTTTCTTAGCTTGATCAAAGGAATCGACTCCATTAACAACATTTAGGAACCCTATTTTAATTTCATCAGAAATTGTCAAATTTTTGTCATTTATTCCCAATAATTCGTTGGGCACTTTTTCTTTGTCAATTTTAAGCTGATTTAATTCAACCAACAATTCATCATAAAAACGATTATGCTCATCCAGGTCTATCAATTCATCAACAATTTCTTGCACCAAATCGAGAAAATTCTCGTGTTCAGCATCGCTTAATTTATCTAACCGGTTGAAATACTGCATAAATTCGACACCCAAGACATCTAAAATGGGTTCTTCAAATTCATCCAAATCTTCACCATCTTCATTATTGCGGGCAATTTCCAGTATATAATTAAAATTGCCCCTACCCGCTGTGTGTTCTAATTGTTTTATGATTTTATTCGCCGTGGCAATGCTATCGAACGGACCTTGCACATAAAGTGGTTTCCCGTCTTTTCCACATTCAATTTCAATCAGTTCGATATCATCGGTATCTTCTTCGAGCATATATTGCGTAACCGATGTAAAATCTTTGTGTGGTTTAAACCCAAGTTCTTCTGCATATTCTATTCCTGATAAAATTATATTGTGTACAAGAACATAATCGGCAGTTTCCATATCCATACTTTCTTCTATCTTTTCAAGAAAATTTTTGTATTCAGAGTAAGTAACATTGAACTTGAAAAATGAATCTTTCACTCCAAGACAGTACAAGTCAACAAGGTATAAGCAAAAAGTTATGCTTCCGCTGGTGTGCATTCTTGCAATTACAATATTTGCTACACCTGATTCTTCCCAATCGGTATTTATCCAACATTCGTGTATTGGTAGTGTCCGTACCTTTTTTCTAATGTAGTTTTCGGGACTGAGCATTTGCACCACTTTCCCTTTGCTTTTATTTGCCATATAGCTTTGTTTTTATTGAATAAAAGTAAGTCAATTTGCAAATTGCGGAAAATGGTTTGGGGAAATTTTATCAAATCTTTTGAACAAGAATTGAATGCGAAA
>JBBQPP010000507.1:0-3514 GCA_038217255.1 Bacteroidales bacterium
GATCCCGGGGATACTTAAAATAATCAGCACAACCATAACCACTTTTGCGATAATCCCAAATACAATTTGCGCATCAGGTTCATCTATAAAATTGCCCAAAAGGAAAAAAAGGGTAAATAATACTCCACCGATTATCAGGCCGAGAATACTGAATCCAATTTGAAGGGCAGCGACAATGTTAATGTGTTTTTCCATGATTTTAAGTTTTTTGGTGAACCTAAAATTACAAAAAGCAGTTGGATAAAATAGACGGGATATTATTTTTTTGACAAACATCAACTTTTCAGGGTTCAACGGGTTATACAGGTAGAGATTAACATTAGAAATGGTTATTTTCGCAGAAAGAAAAGGAGGGAAAATGGAAATTTTGAAAGTTTTATTATTGGCAATTGCTTTATTGGGGGTTGCAATGGCTGGAATGGCGATAACTATATTAGTAAAAAGGGGGGGCAAATTCCCAAATACACATATTAGTGGGAATAAATATTTAAAACAAAACGGAATTTATTGCGCACAAACCCAGGACAAAATAGACCAGGCCGGTGCCTACAAAAAAGTAGATTTTGATCATGTAGTTTTTGCACAAGATAAAAAAGCCAGTAAGTAGCCTGCTTTTTTGTTGCAGGACATTTGAGTTACTTTGTTTGATCTGAATATTTCCACCAAAAAACAGTGCTGAAATATCCAATAATACTTGTAATTATTACAATCAGGAAGCTATAAAAATTCAAGCCTGCTTTCAATTCAGCACCACCACTACCACTGTAAATGCCAGGAATTGCCCAGGGGAAATAATTGCCAAAACCCAGTGCACCTATAATTTGAGACAATACCAGCAAAATTGCGACAAAACCAAGAGGAGCCATATAACCCTTTCCAAAAATAGCAAAGAATGCAATTGGGGTATTTAATAATATTATCAAAAAAGTAGTTACTGTATAAACTGACATACTGTTGATAAAAATATCCAAACTCCAGCCGGGTATGCGCAAAACTAATCCAATCAGAATTCCCAAAATCATGTTTGAAATTACAAGAGCAACACACCAAATAATGTAATAGAAAAATTTGGCATTAACTATTTTTGCTCTTGATATAGGCAATGAAAGCAAGTCTTTTGCCGTGCCATCTGAATATTCCCGACCAAACAACCAACTGGCAACAAAACCAAAAATTAAAACCCCACCAACTCCAACTGCTTGTGACAATAAACCTAAATAGGAACTCCAATTAGCTTCAAAGGATAAAACAGTTGCTTTTGCTTTAAAAGCTCCTGACAGTCCTTCAACCCCAGTGTCTTTCATTAAAAACATAAACACCCCGCCAAATAACGGAGCAAGAGAAAAAGCAATAAAAGTAACCCAGGTAATTCGGGAATGTCTGTTTTTTATAATTTCTGCTAAAAAAGCTTGCCATTGTTGTTTCATCTGTCCGTGTTTTAGCTTTTAATCATTCTAAGAAAATATGCCTCCAGGTCTTCTTCCAAAACAGAAATCATTTTTGGTGGCAATCCGGAATTTACCAATAATGTTGATATGGATTCCGGATGTTGAATTGCATTTGTTTCAGTTGATTCAATTATCCCTTTTCCGTTTATGAATGCATTAAAACCATTTTCTTTCAATAGTTGCAATGCTTTTGCATTGTCATTTGTATTTACACAAAGTCTTTTAATTATCTGATGTTTCAAATCTTTTGTATTGATTTCGTTAATCAGTTTTCCGTTATGAACAATTCCAATACGAGTTGCAACTTTCGAAATTTCAGACAATATGTGACTTGAAAGAAAAATTGTGGTGTTATGATTTTTAACCAGATCTTTAAGAAATTCTCTAACCTCAACAATACCAGCTGGGTCTAATCCATTTATTGGTTCATCAAGAATCAATAATTTCGGATTATGGATTAAGGCTTTGGCTATTCCCAGCCTTTGACTATTCCCTAATGACAAAAATTTTGCTTTCTTGTTTTTATATTGGTCAAGCTGTAAAACACTTATTATTTTGTCTATTTGTTTCCTGTCCTTAAGTCCACGAAGTTGATAAAATACCTCTAAGTTTTCTTTAACACTTAAATTCGGGTATGCGTAAGGTGTTTCAACTAAATACCCGATATCATTCCAAATATCAGAAGCTTGTTTTGCATTTTGTCCAAACAATGAAATAGAGCCTGAATCAGGTTTTATCATTCCAAGTAATAATCTGATAAGGGTTGTTTTCCCTGCTCCGTTAAGTCCTAAAAATCCATATATTTCTCCTTGTCTGACGTTAATTGAAATATGATCAACAGCAACAGTATCGCCAAACTTTTTAGTCAGATTATCAGTTTGTATTACATTCATAATTTGCTGTTTAAGTGCCATTTTGAGTGGGTTTTTAATATTTTGCTTAACCCAGCCCTGCAATAAATTCCACCTACTCTATTATATATTGCTTAAATCCCTCCGACATATAAACCTGGTTTTCGCCCTTTTCATCGGCATAAATAAAAAATACTTCAATTTCGGGGACTTTTTTGGCGACTTCAATTCCTTTTTCCAAACCCAAGACCATAAAAGCAGTAGCAAAAGCATCGGCAGTCATGCAGTTATTTGCAATTACAGATGAACTAAGAATACTGTGTTGAACAGGATAGCCTGTTTTTGGGTCAATTGTGTGGGCGTATTTTTTCCCGTCTTCCACATAAAAATTACGGTAATTGCCCGAAGTTGCCAATCCGTGATCGGTGAGTTTTACTTTTGCCTGTAAGCCCGAACTCCCAAAAAGAGCCTCTTCATCGGGTTTGTTGATTCCGATCGACCAGGTTTTTTCCCGTTCGTTTATCCCTTTTGCAGCAACTTCGCCGCCAATTTCAACCATATAGTTAAGGCAACCCTTTTCGGCAAGGAAATTCCCAATCAAATCGCTTGTATAACCTTTTGAAATGGCGCTCATATCAATCTTAATATTTGGGTTTTCCTTAATGATTTTACCATCCTGGAGCTTTACTTTTTGATAACCGGTAATTTGCAACAGACTGTCCACTTTCTCCTGGGTCATATGTTTCTTTCTTTCGGGGCCAAATCCCCAGGCATTTACCATTGCGCCCGCCGTAATATCAAAAGCCCCATTTGTTATTTCTGAAACTTCCATCGATTTATTAAAGCAAGAAATAAATTCTTTTGTCAGTTCTGCAGGCTGGTTGTCGTTTATTTTTGATATAATTGATTCTTTTTCATACGTAGAAAACATCATGTTATATTCATTTAGTTTTTGGGAAATTTCTTCCTGTATATCCTTTCCATTTGGACTTTCATAGGTAATAGAATAAGTTGTTCCATAAATCATTCCTTTGTTGTAAATGTATTTTGACGGAGAATTTGTACAGGCATTCAATCCAAAAAGTATAATAACTAAAAAGAGTGTGTATTTTTTCATTTTTTGTAAATATTAGAGGGTTCGAAATTAAAAAATATAAACGGTTTTGAAGTCGTAGGAAATGAATGTATTTGGCAATGATTTTTGGTTTATTGTGT
>JBBQPP010000508.1:0-3512 GCA_038217255.1 Bacteroidales bacterium
CGCCGGAAATTACGTGTTTCAAAACGGGATTCATTTTGTAAATCTGAAAGGAATGGTTGAAACCGAAAACGAAAATGCTTTTTCAATCATTTCTTTTAGTGATGAGAAAATTGAAATTAAAGGTTTTGGACGTGAAGAAAGCAGGAGCCTTATATTTGAATAAACGAAAAAGAACCGTTCCGATGCAACTGCACAGGAGGGAACAATTCTTTCTCCCCTCTTTGGGAGAGCTTGTCCCGAGAATCGGGAGGTCGGAGGAGGCTACTTATAACTCCTGAATTTTTATATTTCTAAACCAAATTGGTGCACCGGCATGTTTTCCCTGAAAACCAATTTTTCCTTTTGTAGCTAGCTCAGCAAAAGGAGTACTTAGCCATGATGGAATATCAGAACCATCGGGATTTTTGGTGCCGCTTTTCCACAAACTCATATCCATTTCAGTTACAGTTGTTCCATTTAAAACCACATGGATAATTTTGTCTTTGCAGGCAACTATCATGTTGTTCCATTCTCCGGGCTTTTTCACCATGCTTTTTTTCGCAGCCAGGTGGCCAAAAATAGCTGCACACTGCCAGGTTTTATCGGCTTCTGCCCATTGTTTTGCATAATCATCGGCAATTTGTATTTCAACAGAATTTGGAATCCAGTTTCCGGTATCGGTGCAATACACAATAACCCCACTATTGGTTCCTTCCGCGGTTTTAAACTCCAGCTCCAAAATAAAATTATCATACTCCTTTTGGGTCCAAATACATTGATCTTCAGTAGCAGTTATTACGCCATCTTCAATGCTCCAAACTCCTGTCGGAAAATCGGCATTAGATAAATTATCAGTAAAAAGAGGTTTCCAATCCATTTTTTGCTGAGCATAAATACTAAAAACGGTAAAATAAAGAATGGCAGCCAAAAAGTATTTGCGTTTCATGATTAGTAAATTTTATTGTTAAAAGATGCCCGAAGATAACTTTTAATTGTATTTTTTTATTCATTCAACAAAAACATAAAAGAATTGAACAAACCACCTTAGCAAATTGCTTTTAAAATAGGGAGATATACAACTTAAAAAAAACAGAAAATGTTGAAAAAAATAGTTTTACAAATAACTTTTCTTTTTACTGCAATTATTGCAAGTGCGCAAATACCGGATATAATTCCATCAGGGGAGGCTGAACCAATTGTGCTTACGCCGCTAAATATTATACTTTATATAGTCTCACCGATTATCATATTCATCATCTTCTTCTGGTATAGGAAATCGAGAAGAAAGAATAATAAAAAATAGTTGATGTAAACTGCTAGCAAAGAATCAATTGCTCCACTTCCACCAATTCCCCTTCCAACGAGAAATCTGTAGCTGAAGTAATTTTAACATCAGCAAAATGCCCAATTAAATTCTGGTTGTCAGAAGCAAAACGAATGATAGGCTTTCCTTCGGTATGAGAACTTAAAAATCCTTCCTTTCTGTCGGTTCCATATACCAATACACGAATGGTTTTCCCAACTATTTTTTTTATTGAACGGAAGATTATGTTTGCAAAATTCGTTTGTTAAAATATGAAGCCTGCATTTTTTCTCTTCCTGCGGAAAATCATCAACCCAGCGGCGACTGGTTGTTCCCGGACGCTACGAATAAATGGTAGTATAACTCATGTTGAATTTGAATTCCTCCAATACCAGCGGTGTATTTTCGAATTGCAATCTGGATTCGTTCAACATGCAACCTTCAATACACACTGTTTGTGAAATTTGAGTTTCATGAATAAAACTTTATAAATCAACCGAGTAAGCCGAACATTAACAAAGAAAATAAATGAACTTTATCACCTGGCTTCTTGTTCTTAATATGATAGCTTTAGTATTTTGCAATATTTGCTTTTGTTATCAAACTATTTTAAAATCTTATATTAACATTAAAATTAATGGTCATGAAAGTAAAATTATTTTTTATCCTGTTGTTTGTAATAACAATAACAACAGTCAATGCACAGACGTCAAATTCAATCTACGATTACAAGTTAACTGACATTAATGGTAAGACATTCGATATGAGTGAACTTAAAGGAAAGAAGATGCTTTTAGTGAATACAGCAACTCAGTGCGGGCTAACTCCACAATTTACCGATATGGTGAAACTTTATAATGATTATAAAGATAAGGATCTTGTAATAATAGCCATTCCTTCGAATGATTTTGGAAACAAAGAACCGGGTTCAAACGAAGAAATAAAAAACTTTGCTAAAGAACACAATGTAACATTCCCGGTGATGGCAAAAACCTCAGTAACTGGAGATAGTGAAACTCCTTTATATGAATGGCTTACGAAGAAGGAATTAAATGGAGTAATGGATACAAAGGTGGCCTGGAATTATCAAAAGTATATGATCGACGAAAACGGAAAACTCGTGGGGATTGTTGAACCAAAAGAATCTCCTTCATCCGATAAGGTTATTGAATGGCTCGAAAAGAAATAGTTGATTTCGTATGACATTTTATGTAGCAGTTACCCCCAACATAATTTTTCTTCTTTTCCTTTCTGCTTAAGAAGTCAGTCAAGTTGTTTCACCCCAATAATTTCCAGAAGGGCTATTAGCGACCAATGAAAGTCTCTACAAACTTACAGGTTCCTTCACCTTCACCAATTCCCCTTCCATCGAGAAATCGGTAGCTGAAGTAATTTCAACATCAGCAAACTGCCCAATTAAATCCTGGTTGTCTGAGGCAAACCGGATGATAAGTTTCCCTTCAGTATGCGAACTTAAAAAACCTTCTTTACGGTCGGTTCCACGCACCAAAACCCTGACTGTTTTTCCTATCTTTTTTTTATTGAACGGGAGATTGTGTTTCCGTAATTCGTTTGTTAAAACATGAAGTCTGCGTTTTTTCTCTTCCTGTGGAATATCGTCAACCCAGCGGTGGCTGGTAGCACCGGGGCGCGGCGAGTAAATAGCAGTGTAACTCATGTTAAATTTGAATTCCTCCATCGCCAGCCGTGTATTTTCAAATTGCTCTTCAGTTTCGCCCGTAAAACCAACAATGATATCAGTAAATAATGTTGCCTGCGGAATTAAACGGCGTATCGTTTCCACAATATGACGGTATTTTTCCATGTTGTGTTTGCGGTTCATGTGCATCAGCACTTTGTCGTCGCCACTTTGCATGGGCAGGTGGATTTGTTTGCCTAAAACCTTGTATTTTGCAATCACTTCAATCACTTCATCATTCATATCACGGGGGTGCGGCGAAGTAAAATAAACCCAAAATTCTTTTTTTGAAAAGTTCCCAAATTCGCCGATTTGGGTTAGTAACTGTGCAAAAGTCAGCTCCTCCCCTTTTTTGTCTAATCCATAAGAATTTACATTCTGACCAAGTAGAGTAATTGATTTATAACCTTGCGCAACCAAAAGTGCAACTTCGGTAATAATATCTTTTGAAGGTCGAGAAACTTCGCGGCCACGCGTATATGGAACAGCACAGAAAGTACAAAACTTGTCGCAGCCGTTTTGAATTGGAAT
>JBBQPP010000509.1:0-3493 GCA_038217255.1 Bacteroidales bacterium
ATTTGAGGAAGTCAGGTTGCTCGACATTGAAGGTGACCGTGTTATGCACGAAGAAGTGATATTGAAAGGACAAGGGCGTGTGCGCGATGTTCAAACGGGTCTTGATGGTGCTATTTACGTTGTATTGAACGACCCTGGAACGGTTATAAAGTTGATGCCGAAACTGGAATAGAAAACTTACATATTTTTAAATATTCATCTTGCCTTTTCTAAATGATGAAGTATGAAAATTGCCACAGATTAGTGATTCCCAGCGGACACAGTCTCAGTTTCCATTTAGGAGGTTTTTCACCCACAGCCGCCTTGTCATCAATGCCTTACGCACCTGAGCAGGGTGTATCGGTTTTACGTCATTTTTAAATCCATCAACATTTATTTCTTGCACACGGACTATTGGTGATAAAGAACCCGATGAAACCACCAAAAATCATACTCTGGAATATTTCGCCGTTACTGAGTTCTGCCAATGGTTTTCCTGCTGAAAAATAGGTAAACGCAAACCCGGCAATCGCACCAATTAAAATGTAAATGATTGTCTTTTTAAAATGCGGGGAAGTAATTGTCCGCTTAAGCCAACTTTCTTCAGGTTGAATATCTAACTTTTTAAATTCCATTTTTTGTATTGTTTGTTTTTAATTGTCGTTTTACAAATTATCAAATCTTCTTCAAGTTGAAAATTCAAAATTGATCGTTGGATATTGGATATTTTCCCATTTTCCTTTTCTCTTCTTTACATTCCCGGCACCCTCGGAATCCGTTTCATTTTTGAATTTTTATAATAAAATCCCCATCCTTTTTTCAGCCAGTGACCAACAATCGGGAGCATCATCATTGTTTCTTTTTTCGAGGTCCGTTCAACCCAGGCTGCGCCGTCGCCGGAGTCCATAATACAAATAATACTTACTTTATCGACATAACTTTTTGTTTTTCCTGAACCTGTGATTTGTTGATGCACGTTATAAGCCGCTGTATCTGCCATAATTTCAGCCATGTGGCCTTGTTTTGCACCCCACGCCGGACCAAGCAATTCCGCAGAGTCGCCAATGGCATAAATTTCAGGATGGCCTTCGACCTGGCAAGTTGGTAAGGTTTTTACAAAACCTGCAACACTCAATGGAAGTCCCGAATCTTTTAATACCGAATGTCCACTCCCCCCGGCAATAAACACAATCAGATCGCTTTCCAAAACTTTGCCGTCTTCAAAATAGATTTCGTTTTTTGCAAAACCGGTTATTTTCACTCCTGTGTGTTCATTTATTCCGTAATGCCTGAAAAATTTTCCAAGATTCGCCACGGCTTTTGCGCCCATTCTTTTGCCAGGTTCAGCCATTGGAGCAAAAAAGTTTATTTCGAAATTATCTGAAAGCCCCTTTTTCTTTAAATAGGTACTGATATTGAAAAGTAATTCGAATGCAGGACCACCGCGTACGGCAGAACCTTTTGGATCTTTTGGGTTGCCGCCAAATCCAACAGCTATTTTACCTTTTCCGGCTTGTACAAGTTTGTCCAATTCCTCGCCTATACTTACAGCTTGTTCCGGATTTCCGCAAATCGACAAAGTATTTTCGGCGCCTTTTGCATTTACTTTATGCATACCAAAGGCAATAAAAAGATAGTCGTATGACTCCTCGCCTTTCAGTAGTTTTACCGTTTTGTTTTTTATGTCAATGCTTTCAACACTATCGATAATCAAATTAAAACCGTGCCTTTTTTGTAGGTCGGCCAGTGGCATTTTGCTATCTTCAAAACTGATTTCTTTTGTCGGTATCCAAATCGAAATGGGATAGATAAACAGGTAATCCCTGTCGGAAACCAGGGAAACGTTGTACCCTTTTTTTCGCAGTTTTATGGCAGCTTCAACACCTGCAAAACCTCCGCCCAATATCAAAAAATGTTTCATTGTGTATCCAATTATTGAATTGTAAAAGTATTGTAAACCTGCCAGTGCTGCAATTCAAAGCGATACATTCAAAATAGGAACCGGATTGAAATATGACAGTAAAAAAGTTGTCAAATGATATTTTGTATTTGTTGTTACAAAACACAGGAGGAATGACCGTGTGTTTTATTGTTAACTTTTATTGCCTAAATTTGTCCTAACAGGCAAGAAGCAAGTTGTCATAAATTTAAAGTTTAAAACCATGGATTCACAACATATTCAATTAAATGTACCGCTCAGTTTTAAGCAAGTCGTCGATATAGTAAAACAACTTTCTCCTTCCGAAAAAAAACAGTTGAGTGAAGTATTAGAGGCTGAACAAAACGATGACGATATTATAATCCCTGAAGAACACAAACAAATAGTACGGGAAAGGATAAAAAAATATGAAGACAGCCCCGACAGCTATCTTTCATGGAATGAAATTGAACGCAAAATGTCCAACCGCCAATGAAATTCAAGTTGGAATATAACCCTGATTTCTTTAATGACATTGCACAGGCTGTTGACTGGTACAATGAAAAACAGACTGGTTTAGGTGACCGACTTTTCAAAACCATAAAACAGCAAACGACAAAACTTTCTTCCGCTGCTTTGCAAAGTGCAATAAAATACGATGATATACGCTGCTTGCGCATTGAAAAATTTCCATATTTGGTGCATTACCGCGCAAATGAGCAAACAAAAACTGTAAAAGTGGAAGCCCTGTTCCATACCAGTCGCAACCCAAAAATTTGGTATGAACGAACGTAATATTAATATATAAATTTGCCACATTCCGCACTAGAATGGGAAATAGTGTGGGCTTCACTTTGACTAAACTGGTTTTAGTGTCGGCGAAAGTAACTTCCAACTTTTTGGTTTCTTTGTCCCAATCTGCTTTCGAAACTCCATCCACTGTTTTACCGCTTTTCAATTAAATAATCCTCCGCGGCTTGTCACGGGGTTTCCTTATAATCTCCCCTGATTCATGGGGTTGTCATCCAAAATACTGACAGAGAGGCAATCAGCGAATCGTACCAAAGGCATTTCTATACGGGAATCTGCAGCACCCGATCAAAACATAAACCGCAATCCCAAAATTAGGCGGTTACCGTTTTTCATTCTTTGTTGTGATGAGTTAATAGCAATTTGATAGAGCCCTTCAAATTTTATATGTGGTGAAACAATTTGAAAACCTGGAGAAATAAATCCAAAGGAACCGGATTCACCGTTTAACGGATTGTTTCTTACAAAAGAAAACTCTTGTACCGGGGCAATCACCAGGTTATTATATCCCGGAATAAAAAGATTTCGTGAAATGGCCAAATTCAGCTGCAGTTGTCTCGTTTCCGACTGTTTTTCTCCGGTGTGATAATTTACCCATTCGTACGCGTTGTTAAGGTCGAATGACCATAATCCGGGACGGTAAGAGGCGTTTAATCCCACCACCGGGCTATATGTTTTTTCTTCTGAACTGCCCCAAACCGGGAATGTGGAGCCTGCAAATCCGGCTACTCCTATTACATAATTTCGTGCGTTGTGCCGGTACAGTTTAACTTTACCCATCAGAAA
>JBBQPP010000510.1:0-3492 GCA_038217255.1 Bacteroidales bacterium
AGTTGTTTGGATTCCATCTTTACTAATTCCGATTTTATCTTTGAACTCAACAACAATATCCAAATCGCTTTTGTCGTTATTCTCCATTCGCGAATTAGAACCAAATATTGCCATTGATTTTATTGAATAATCCTTAAACAATTGCTTTTTGTGTTTACTTAAGATTTGCTTTATTTCTTGTAATGAACTCATAATCCAAATGTATTACTTTTTTTGCTACAACTGAAACCCCATTTATTTTAAACTGAATCAAATCTTATTTTCCTATTTTTACCTTGTTCAAATTTAAATATTAACAATCATGAATAAGTTCATCTCATTAGTTTTAACGCTTTTTTTTGCATCGTTTTCAACTTTCGCCCAACTCATTTCACTTCATCCACAAAACCCACATTACTTTGTTTACAACGGAAAACCCACAGTTCTTGTAACTTCAGCCGAACATTATGGGGCGGTGTTAAATGCCGATTTCGATTTTAAAAAGTATTTGCAAACACTGCATGATGAAGGGATGAATTATACCCGCATATTTACGGGTTCGTATGTTGAAATTCCAGGAAGTTTTGGAATCGAAAGCAACACCCTTGCGCCGGCCCCTGGAAGTTTTATAACTCCATGGAAAAGAATGGAAGAAGCAGGTTTATATAAAGGGGAAAAAACACTCGATCTCAACCAGTGGAATCAGGATTATTTTACGCGTTTAAAAGCGTTTGTGTCGATGGCAAACGATATGGATATTATTGTTGAAGTAACGCTTTTTTGCTCCACATACAGCGATGAAAGCTGGGTACGCCACCCGTTTAATCCGGGCAATAACATTAATAGTCTTCTTGCCAATCTTGACCGCAAAAAATCGAATACCCTTGATAACGGTAATTTAACCGGGTTTCAGCAAAAAATGGTTGAGAAAATTGTAACTGAATTAAACGGTTTCGAAAATGTGTTTTATGAAATTCAAAACGAACCCTGGGCAGATGATCCGCAAAAAGGAATGTTGACACTGCGAACCTTATCTCCAAATCCCAAAAATGGGGGCTGGTTTCAGTGGGCAGAAATGGCATCGAAAGCTTCGCTTGATTGGCAAAAAATGATTGCAAAAACGGTGGTAGAAACAGAAGCCATATTGCCAAACAAACATTTAATTGCCCAGAACTTCAATAACTTTAAAAGCTCATTGGATAAAGTGGATCCCAAGGTTTCAATCCTCAATTTCCACTACGTTTGGCCCGAAACGGTTTGGATGAATTATGGCTGGGACCGCCCTGTAAGTTTTGACGAATCTGGGTTTGCCGGAAGTTCAGACTCTACTTATTTGAGGCAAGCATGGCAGTTTATGATGGCTGGAGGGGCTATTTTTAATAACCTCGATTATTCTTTTTATGTTGGAAAAGAAGACGGAACCGGTGCAAACAACGCTCCCGGCGGGGGAAGCACAAACCTTAGAAAGCAACTAACCTATCTTCGTAGTTTCATCGAATCACTGGACTTTGTGAAAATGAAACCTGATTTACAGGTTGTTGTCCATTCTCCAGGTTCAGAGGTACAAGCCCTGTCGCAACCCGGAAATCAGTATGCAATGGTTTTTACAGGGAATTCAACTAAGTGGGTAAAACTCAATCTTCTCAAAGGAAAATACAATTTCGAATTTATTTCTCCATATACGGGAAAACCAATAAAAAAAGGATTTTTCAAACAAGATAAATCGGGTATTTATGAACTGAAACTACCGGAATTTGGCGAAATGGTAGCCTTAAAAATATGGAGGTAATTGTTGCAAATGAAGAGATTGCCACAGATTCACAGATTTTTTAATGATTTTATTATCTGTGAATCTGTGGCAATTTGTTTAAGAAACTATTCTAATGGCATTTAACGATCCCATTTAAGACTTAAAAACGTCACCCTATTTTATTGTTCCAGCAAGACAGGTTTCCCCAATCCAATATTTTCAAGTGGTTTGAGTTGGGTTGCAGCATCGCCAACAACAATGTAATACATATTATCCGACTTCAGAAATTTCTGCGCCAGTGCTTTATGCGATTCAATTGTCATCGATTTTACAATTGCTTCTTCCTTTTTAATATAGTCAAATGGCAAATTATATGCACTTATCGATGTTAACATTCCATGCAATGCCCCGAGTGTTTCAAAGCTTCGGGCATTCGATTTTATTAAAGCATTTTTTGTGAATTCCAAATCTTCATCAGAAATGCCCTGCCGATATTTTTCAAATTCATCTTTAAAAATCTGAACTGATTCTTCGGTTGCACTTGAACGTACACTCGAACTGGCCTCAAATGTTCCATAAGTGTTTCCCCCTGAAAATCCGGAACGTGCACCATAGGTAAATCCTTTTTCTTCGCGTAAAATCAAATTTAAAGTACCATTGAAACTTCCTCCCAGTTTATAATTCATAACTGTTGTTGGATAATAATCATCAGAACTTCGGGGAACAGCATAATTTCCAATGGTTATTACCGACTGTTTGGCTCCGGGGACATCGACAAAATAGATGGCCGATTTCGCCGGGAGATTGGGAGTAGCAATTTCAGGAAATTCAACATCAAACGATTTCCAGTTCGCAGAAAGATTTTCCAATCCTTTTAAAACCCGTTCTTTTTCGATTTTCCCGGCTATGTGCATTTTTGCAACCGACGGAGAGAAACTTTTTTCGTAAAAAGCCTTTAAATCATCCATGGTAATTGATTCAACTGATTCAAGTGTTCCTCCTGACGGAACTGCGAGAATATTGTCTTCGCCATATACCAGTTTGTTAAAAGTAACATCAGCCAGATAATCCGGGCTGGCCTGATTCCTTTTTATGCTATTAATCATACGTGATTTTACCAACTCAAACTGTTCTTCGTCCCACCGGGGCTGCAAAAGGATTTCTTCAACAAGTGCCATTGTATATTCGTAATTTCGTGTGAGACAGTTTACGTAAATACTCATGTTTTCTGTGCCGGAATTAACATAAATTCGGGCTCCCAACATATCAATCGCTTCCTCAAGTTCTTCCGGTGTTTTACCGGCCGTGCCTTCCATTAACATACTTGCCAAAAAGCTTGCAACTCCTGCTTTATCTTTAGAAGTTAATATATGGCCACCATCCATTACAATCGAGTATTGAATCAGTGGTAATTCATTTTGTTCAATTCCGTAGATTTTAATTCCATTTGAAGTATTTGCTGTCCAAACCTGTGGAACATTAAGTTCAGGATCGATACCTAAGACAGGTTCTGCAGAACGATCGAAACTGGATTTCGATTTTACAATTTCCTCTTCTTCAACAAAAGCAGTTTGGTCAACTTGCGTGGCACTGGATATGTTTTCCTCAACAATGCCTGCATTCACAGCGTTTGCTACAATTAAATCAACTTGTCCTTTTGGAACAAAACTGGTTGATAAATAAGGTTTGTCCTTGATGTATTTTTCGTAAACATTCATGATTTCGGGAATGGTAACCGCCTGAATATTGGCAATATCTTGTTC
>JBBQPP010000511.1:0-3491 GCA_038217255.1 Bacteroidales bacterium
GGGAGCCCTGAATTTATTGTACATGGGAAGATAATCGAGCAGAAAACTTGTAAGCGACATAAAATTTCCACCCCACGACAATAATATTGAAACAACAGTTGCCGTAAGTAGCCACCATTTGTAAACCCCACTTACAACAAACAGTCCCAAAACAAAAAGAAATATCACAATGGCACCAACATATACCGGACCTGCCGTAAATGGCTGATCTCCATGGTACATACTTATTCCCCGAATGTTTTGCCTCACATTTTGCACCCCTTTTTGTTGCATGGTTTTGTAGCTTTCCGAATTTTCGCCGGGGTTTGTCAGCGTGCTTCCACCTTTGAAATTAGGGATCATTAATGTCATCGTTTCACCAATTCCGTAGCTCCATTGCACCACATAATCTTTGTCGAGCCCACTGGTTTTGTTTTCGTTATTTGAAGTCAGTTCCGAAGGCCCGCGGATAGTTTCCTTTGAATATTCCCATGAAGTGTAAAGCCGGGAAAAGTTCATCCCAACTGCCACAACAACCCCTGCCAACAGGTACAAAACCGATTTTCCAAAAGAAATAATTGCCTTCTCTTTGATTGCATAAATCAATTTAACTATACCATAAATTCCCAACAGAATTATCCCGTAATATGTAATTTGCAGATGCCCGGCAAGTAATTCAAGTGAAAGCCCAATTGTAAACAAAATTGCCCCAGGTATTTGTTTCCCGTTGAAAACCATTAAAACCCCGGCAATAACTACGGGAAGAAATGCGATTGCGTTGGCTTGAGATGCGTGGCCAGCACTAATAATGATAATAAAAAAGGACGACAATCCAAACGCAATTGCCCCGGTAACACTCAGCCAGCGATTAAATTTCAGGCTGGTCAGCAAAACATAGAAACCAACAAAATAGAGGAATATAAACGAAGCAATTGAAAACCAAAGTCGCGGTAATCCGGCAAAAAAATCGACAATATTGTTTGGGTAGATAACCGAAATCATATAACCGGGCATCCCACCAAACATGGAGTTTGTCCAAACTGCTTCCTCACCGGTTTCGTTTCGGTAGTCAACCAATTCTTTCGACATGCCGAGGTGGTGGTCGAGGTCATCCATTTTTAATTCTTTCCCTTCAAGAAGCGGGAAAAGATAGGCATAAGCCAAAGCAATAAAAAACACGATGATTCCAACGTTGATTAAAATTTTACGAAAGCCGGGAAACTTTGCCATAATTGGTTTATTTTGTAATTTCTTTTTTTGAATCGAAACAAAAATAGTTATTTCAAACGCTTTTCGATAAAAATTACTTAATCAACTGAATGATTTCGATAAAAGAGATGCAAAACCTGACGGATAATAATGATTGAATCGGCCAATTTAAAAGGAGTTGCAGCCAAAGGGCTTTTTTGGAGCGCCATGGAGCGTTTCGGGGCACAAGGTATCCAATTCGTTTTCGGGATTATGATTACACGAATATTACTTCCGGAGGACTTTGGTTTGGTGGGGATGATACTTATTTTCATGGCAGTTGGGCAAACATTGGTTGACAGCGGTTTTGGCTCTGCCCTTATCTGGAAAAAAGACCCGACCCCTGCCGATTATTCCACCGTGTTTTATTTCAACATTTCATTTAGCCTGGTGCTTTATGTTATCTTCTTTTTGCTTGCCCCACTCATTGCCCGATTTTATGATGAACCGCAACTTACAGATTTAATTAGGGTGCTTTGCCTAAATTTTATCATCCTTTCTTTTAGCCTTATTCAGCAAACTGTTCTGCAAAAACGGGTTGATTTTAAATTATTGACCTATGTAAATGTTGCAGGAAGTTTAATTGCAGGAATTGTGGCGCTTTACATGGCTATCAAAGGATTTGGTGCATGGGCAATTGTAATTCAGATTTTGGCAAAAAGCTTTATTACATCCCTTTTACTTTGGATTTTTAATAAATGGCGGCCATTATTGGCATTTAGCTGGAACTCGTTAAAAGAACTTTTTAATTACGGTTCGAAACTTACACTTGCAGGTTTGATTTACACTATTTTTCAATACCTGTATTTTAATATCATCGGAAAACTATTTCCTGTGGCATCGTTGGGATTTTACACGCGCGCGGTTCAATTACAGGAATTTCCGGTGAAAACTATTGCAAGTGTTTTTAACCGGGTGGCGTTCCCTATTTTTTCAACCATTCAAAACGATAATGAACGGCTGAAAAATGCGGTAAGCAAAACGCTGAGAACGATGGTGTTTTTCACATTTCCCCTGCTTTTTGGGTTGATAGCTGTTTCCGATCAGCTTATTGAAGTTGTATTAACCGAAAAATGGCTGCCGGCTTCTGACTATTTTAAACTGCTCTGCGTCATGGGGTTATTTTACACTTTTCAGGCTATTAATGGCGAAATATTAAAAACAAAAGGTAAATCAAGTTGGGTATTAAAACTTGAAATTATAACAAAAACAATTCTTGTAATCAATATATTTATAACCTGGCGTTGGGGGATTACCGCCATAATTTGGGGACAAATGGTTACAGTTTTTGTTTCGTATATTATTGGCTCTCATTATGTTTGGAAACTGATTGGCTATTCAATCTGGCAGCAAATAAAAGATATTTTCGTATATTTTGTAATTTCGGTGGTCATGTATATTATTGTAATTTTAATTTCTTATTTGATTGATAATTCAACGCTTGCATTGATTATAATGACTGCGACTGGTGCAATTTTTTATATTTTGATGGCCTGGGTATTAAAACTCGAAGAAATTGTTGAGGCAAAAAAAATAGTATTGAAATGAATCAAAATCAGGATTTGCCAAATTGGAATCTCATAATAGGAAATGAAGGTAAATTCAGGTTATCCGAAGATATTACTCTTGAGTTTGAAAAAGCCATTTTGGAAGATAATAATGTTCAGCCTGCCAGTAAGAAATCATATTACATTTCAAGACTTTTTTTTAGATTATGGAAACATGTTTTGATGAATTCCATTTTACTCCATTCATTTACAGGTTTATACAATTTATTTCAAATTGGACAAAAAAATTACATGGTGGTTTTGATGGGGCCTCGATTTCCAAAATGTTTTCCGCACTTTTTTGCGAAAGGACAAAAAGCAGTTTATATGTTTGACGCCTGGCCAACTTATTATAACAATATCATCAAATTTATAAATGATTTTCAAGTCGATTTTTTATTTGTATCATCAAAGCAATCGGCTGAATCAATCAATAAACTATTTGGCAGAAACAATGTATTTTGGGTTCCGGAAGGTGTAGATTCCGATGAATATAAATTTTATCCGTATGCTGAAAAAAATATTGATATTCTGTCGTTTGGGCGCAATTATAAGTTGTTTCACGAAAAAATTGTTGACACTTTGTTAAGCAGGAAGATTAATTACAAGTTCCCGGATGATGGAAAATTGGTTTTCTCCGATAGAGATTCGTTTATCGATGGATTGGCCAGAACTAAAATATCTGTTTGCTTTCCAACCAATATCACTCATGCCGAA
>JBBQPP010000512.1:0-3481 GCA_038217255.1 Bacteroidales bacterium
GTATCGCAAAAAGTGCATCTTCCCCAATAACATCCGTGCGCCAGAGTTAGTTTATTCCAGCGGCCATCGCTCCAAAGCCGGTGCATCGGGTTCGCAGTTTCAATTACCGAAAGGTATTTTTTTAAAGGCAAATCGCTGTAATCAGGCGTGCCCGCATTACTTTGGCTAATATCACCCTGAGTTGATCCGTTGTAAAAAGCAACCGATCCGTTTTCGAGTAAAAAAGTACGCTTCAAATCTTTTTTCTCCCGCTTTCCGTCCCAGTATTCGAGTAAGTGTTGCAGTGGAGCTTCACCATCATCTAAAGTAATATAATCGGTAAATTCAAATACACGATTGTCGGTGAGCGACCGTAATTCGGTATTTGGGAAACCACCACCCATCACAACTTTCAAGTTGGCATGGTGCGTTTTTATCCATTGCCCGCATCGCAAAGCACTGTATAAACTCCCAGGGAAAGGAACCGATAAGCCAATATAAGTCGGCTCATATTGTTTGATTTTTTCTTCCAGCAATTCGAGTAAAAAATCATCGGTAAAAGTGGCGGGTGCATTCAGTTTGTTATACAATTCGTCGAACGACGATGCAGCAGCGGAGAGGTGTTCTGCATAACGGCTAAAACCAAACCAGGGGTCAACGGTTTCTACAATTAAATCCGAAATATCTTCGAGATATAAGGTTGCCAGGTGGCGTGCCATATCGTGTGTGCCCATAACACCAAAGGCCCAGTCGATGTCTTTGGCTTGTTCAAATCGTAAGGCTTCGGGCAGATATTGTCGGGTGCAAATACGGTGGGCCAGGCTCGGATTTGAGTTTTGAAGAAAGCCGATAAGCGCATCAATGGTTTCAAGATAATCGCTGCGTAAGGCAAACATGCGCTCTGCATTTTCCGAAAGTTCTGTTTTTAGGTTTTCGATGCTTGAAAAGAGTTTTTGTAAGCCACTTTTCGAAAACAAAGCAAGAATGACTTCCAATCCCAAATCGCATTGATTATTTTCAACACCGATGGTATTTAAAAACCCTTTTAAATAGCAAATGGCCGGATAAGGCGTATTCATTTGCACAAAGGGAGGCGAAATCATCAGTATTTTATGATTCAAAGCTTGTTATTTATATTTAAAATTAGATTTCAATTCTTGCAACTCAAAATTTTAGCCTTTAAAGAAATGAAAACACGGTTCAACATCTCATCCAAAAATGACAAATTTTGCTATAAAACTAAGCGTTATTTTTTACATTAACGTCATTATAACAATACGGTCTGTTCTTCCCTGTTGCTGCGCGATTGAATCGCGTTCCTTTATGTTTTGTTGATAAATAAACACCACACGTTGCAATCGTTCGGTAGCCGGGGGCTTAAAGATTAATAAGGTTAAGGTTTGTAGATTGTATATTTCTACTAAGGTTGTTTTTTTAAAAATAAGGTTTTAATTCCCCATCTTGCAATGGATTA
This sequence comes from Bacteroidales bacterium, assembly GCA_038217255.1. Taxonomy (GTDB): domain Bacteria; phylum Bacteroidota; class Bacteroidia; order Bacteroidales; family Prolixibacteraceae; genus Draconibacterium. Next base: position 1,454 of record JBBQPP010000512.1, read on the forward strand.
ATAATTAGTATTTTACAGGACAAAACCTCATTCAATTTTTGCTACCTAATATATAACTACATCAACCCGTAAAAGAAATAGCATTAGAACTCGTCCCCCTTTGGTTGTTGTTTTTGAGTTTCCAACTCATTTTAATTTCTGTAGTTTTTTTGTCGTTAAAAACAACGAACAGCAACCCCCCCGGCACAGACGAGGTGCGAGCGGGGGAAAATCAGTTGACTAAAAAGAAACAATTGTTACACGCTAAATTCATTAAGCCAGAAATCGTGTCGGTTACAGAAGCTGGTAGCGCAAAGTTCTCCGGTAAAACCGGCAGGAAGTTCAAATGTTGATTCAGCCTTTTCATCTTCAGGATAGAAGGTCTTTGAACCAATCATTGTTCCCGCTTCGTCAACCAGCGTGTGCTTTACGATATAATGACTTTCGCTCATCCCATGATCAGTCAACAAAGTAACTTTATTCTCACTTACCGTCACTTTAGGAACATGGCTACCAGCTTTACCTTCCCATATTCCTTGTTCATCTTCAGTAAAAATAATTCCGGGATAACTAATATTTTTACTTTTTTTTGAATTGGCGAATAATGGTGCAGAAACTACTATTCCCATGCCAAGAAAGGCACTGCGTTTAAAGAACTCTCTTCTATTTTTCATAGCTTTAATTTAATAATGGTGTATGTTTTTTAATAAAACACAAGTTACAACATATTTTTTAAAAACCCTGCTGGTGCGATATTGAATCGCTTTCCTTTATGGTTCTATTCCGCTGCTGGTGCACACCGATTTCAAATCCGCGAGAGCGGCGTTATTTCCATATTATTTAAACCAGGCGCTTAACACAAAAAACTAACCAACATGTTGTTTAAGTTGCTGTATCCTTTTTTCCCGCTTGCGGTTTTAGTCTTGATACTTGATACTTGAATTTCAATACTAAACCAGCATCTTACCCGATAAATCAGTGCGGTTATCCGGTTCATTTCGCAACCGGGCTACACTAAACTGAAATTTAATAGTTAAACTGTCATTATCAAAAATACAGGTAAGGCTGTCACTATGTACCGTTTCAATTAATCGCCAGGTAAGTATAAGTGTGTTTTCATTTTTCCAGGTAGCACTTGCTGCAACAATTGAATCAAAATCAATTCGCCGTAACGAAAATAATGAATGAGGCCGTGGTTTACGATTGCCCTCCCTTATCCAATAGTTCAACCCATTGGTAATTTTAATATCCGGCCTACCCTCTTCTTTTAATGTAAATAAACATTTATCATCCTCAAATTCAAAAGTTACTACCCTGGCATTGAATTCATTTTTATCCAGGATAAATTCCTTTCCCGAAATTTTTGATGTGATATCCGATTGTGTGGCCATTTGAGGTGGATCATACCGAAGGTCTTTTAGCTCCAGTTGAAGTTGGTTTATTTCCTTTTTATTTTGCGTAAGAGTTGTGTTGGTCATGGCTGGAATTAAATTGTCCCACACCAACTGCATGGTGGTTTTTGTATCCATACTTTCACTGGTAATGGTAACCACAGCATCCTGCTCGGGAAAAACCATACTAAATTGCCCAAAAGCGCCATCGGCCCGAAAACCGCCTGGTGGATTTAGCCAAAACTGGTAGCCATAACCGTATCCCCAACTGCTGTCATTATTTCCGTTATTTATTTGTTTGGTTGATGCTTCCTCTACCCATTTTTCGCTCAACACCTGTTTTTCATTCCACTTCCCTTTTTGCAGGTACAATTGACCGAATTTTGCAAGGTTTTCGGTTTTCATGCGTAAATGGGAGGCTCCCATATTCACGCCTTCAAAGTTCTCTGTCCAGGTTGCATCGGCAATATCCAGTGGCTCATACAATCGCGGATGCAAATATTCATGAGCCGTAAGTGCTGTAACTTTTTTAACAATGGCACTCAGCATATAACTGGCGCCCGAATTATACATAAACTGTGTTCCCGGCTTAAAAACAACAGGTAAACTTAAAAATGTTTTTTCCCAGAGAACCCCCTCGGGAGAAGCTTCCAATATT
>JBBQPP010000513.1:0-3477 GCA_038217255.1 Bacteroidales bacterium
CTAGTCCGAATTCGACATCAGAAGTTTCCGGTGAATTTTTTCGGGCAGGAGCAATTTCATCCGATTTTAAACATGAAGAGGTGCTGGGTAAATTCATGGAAAAAGCTTTCGGATTTCTTGATAATCATAAAAAACAGAATAAAAAAGACCCATTTTTTCTTTACCTTCCATTGACTGCCCCGCATACTCCATGGTTGGCAAAAGAAGAGTTTGCAGGTAAAAGCGGCGCCGGCGAATACGGCGATTTCACTATGCATGTTGATAATCTAGTCGGGCAGGTTATAGCTCATTTAAAGGAAAACAACTTGTTGGAAAATACAATCATATTTTTTGCCAGCGACAACGGTCCGGTTTGGTTTCACGAAGACATCGAAAAATATGAACATGCCAGCGTGGGAGTTTTACGCGGTATGAAGGGCGATATGTGGGAAGGCGGTTCACGGATTCCATTTATTGTTAGTTCTCCTTCCGGATTTCGTGCAGGAGTTGAAAGTAATCAGATGATTTGTTTTACAGATATAATGGCGACTTTGGCTGATATCGTTGGAGATGAATCGCTTAACAGCACCGACTTCGACAGTCACAGTTTTTTGCCGGTTCTTACAAATACCGATTCAAAAAAACCTGCCCGGATTGAATTGATAATTGAGAAAAATTCATACCGAATAGGAGATTGGAAATACATAGAGGGTTCCGGACAAGGAGGAATTGCTGCCAGATACGCTCCAAATAAAAAATACATAATGAGTGAGAAAATCCCGGGTGAACTTTACAATCTGAAAAATGACCTTTCGGAGCAAAATAACCTTTATGATGAATATCCTGAAAAGGTTCTGAAAATGAAAGAAAGGTTAAAGGAAATTCTTCAGAAGAATTAGTTTCCAAAAAAAAACCAACTTAAATCAAAAATGAATCTAAATTGATATAAAAGATGAAAATTTCTATCTCGAAACTTTTGTTCTTATTGGTACTTGGAGGTATTATGAATGTAAAAGTATCTCATGGGCAATCAAAACGACCAAACATCATTTTTATAATGACCGACGACCAAAGTGCAATCGTCCCGGATTCAAAGGATGCAGCGTTCGAATTTTCGGATGGCAACGGAAGAGGAATTCAATCTCACCCGTTTGGATTTAATGGCGACACAGAGGTTTACACCCCAATTATAGATGATTTGGCAAAAAACGGAATGATTTTCACAAGAGCTTATGTGTCGAGTTCGGTTTGTTCACCCAGCCGATATACGATTTTAACAGGACGTTATGCCGGTCGCTGTGAAGGGAAAAGCTTTATCAAACAGTTTCCGAATGGCACAATGACCAGGGTTGAAAACAATACTGAGTTGGAAGAAAACAAAGAAAACCTGCCCCGGCTATTACAAAAGGCAGGATACCGAACCGGGTTTGTGGGGAAAAGCCATGTAATTGACCATTACCTACTCAACAAAAATAATTGGCAAAAAAATGGCTTGATGACATACGAACAAAATGCTGATCCACATGATAAGGAAGTTACAAAAGCAATGGCTTACAACCATGCGTTTTGGGCAAAGAGAATCAAAGAATTCGGGTTTGATTATGCAAATGGGGTTTACGCCGCCAATTTGCTGGAATTGAGAAACGATTCGTTGAATGTGCATAATGTGGAATGGAAAAATAAGGCTGCCATCGATTTCATCGAGCAGTCGGGCGATGAACCTTTTTTTCTTTATTACAGCGAAACAGTTCCACATGGTCCGGCACCTTGGATACAAAAGAATGGGAAATATATTTATGGACTCGATGCAAATCCACATTTTACCGGTGCCGGATATTTTCAGGATGAATTTACTGCTATGCCAAACCGGGAAAAAATTAAAAAGGAAGTTGCCGATGCTGGCAAAAATCCTGACCATGCCTGGCTTACCTGGTTTGACCATGCCGTGGGTTCAGTTGTTGAAAAGCTAAAAGAAAGAGGAAAACTAGAGAATACACTTATTGTTATTACTTCGGACCATGGCAATTACAATTTTGGAAAATCCACCATTTACGAAGGGGGTATTAAAATTCCGTTAATGATGTACTGGCCCGCAGGGATTAAAGCAGGTTCAACGTACAACGAGCTGGTGCAGAACATTGATTATACTCCAACTTTTCTGGATTTGGCAGGAGTGAATCTGAATTCAGTAAAAGAATTGGATGGAGTAAGTTTGAATGAAGTCTTAAAAGGCAGTCAAAAACCGGTTCACGATTATTTGTTTTTTGAAATGGGTTTTGCGCGTGGGGTAATGACTAAAGACTGGAAATACATAGCCGTTCGGTACAACGAAAAGTTGGAACAACAGGTAAAAGAAGGAGTCATTTTTAAGGGTTGGAATGGACATGACCATAAACTTCCGTATTATATTCAAAACAGTCATCTTGGTTATCATGCAGCATTGCTGAACAAACACTATTTTGAGAAAAACCAACTTTTCGATATGCAAAATGATCCTAAAGAAAACCAAAATAGATTTGACTCTAATCCGGGAAAGGCAAGCGAACTAAAAAAAATGTTGGTAAAAAGCTTAAAGTCATTTCCGAACAGGCCTTATGGAGAATTTGTGAAATAAATCATCTAAATAATATCAATTGAAACCATTAAATCCAAAACTCATCTTGTTAGCTGTCATTTGTCTGATGCAAATCAATGTTGCCGAAGCACAAACACAAACACAAAAGCCAAATATTGTCTTCATCCTTGCCGATGATTTTGGCTACTCCAGCCTAAACTGCTAAGGAGCCGAAAAAAGCCTTGTGCGCACACCGCATATCGACAGCTTGGCAGATGCAGGGATGCGGTTTACACATGCCCACACACCTGCATCAATTTGTACGCCTACCCGTTATGGTTTATTGACCGGTCGTTATCCATGGCGTTCAACCTTAAAATTTGGAGTGACTGACCCACTGGATGAATTATTGCCCAACCCGGAAGGTGTTACCATTGCCGATTTGCTAAAGGAACGCGGTTACAATACGGCAGCAATTGGGAAATGGCATCTAGGCTATGGAAAAAAACCTCTCGATTACACAAAATCAATGTCGCCGGGACCGCTTGATTTGGGATTCGATTACCATTTTGGAGTGCCGCAAAACCATGGCGATATGTTGGGCGTGTTCATCGAAAACGACCACATTTATGGCCTACATGCCGATAAAGTGGAAAAATATTCGAACACCTTTTATGGCTCGCCATATATTGGGTACGATGCCCCGCAACGCGAAAATAAAAATGTAATGGAAGACCTCACCGATAAATCGATCGATTGGATTAAACGGCAATCAGTTGATAAGCCCTTCTTCCTTTATTTTGGTGCGGTGGCTGTTAGTGTATTCTTTCCTGGTCAAATTTCAGTGTCAATAGAAAGCGATCCCTTAATCCTGGGAGAAAACCACAGAATTGGATGGAGTTCTGATGCAAATGAGCATGATTCTGATGACTGGGGTGCCACAG
>JBBQPP010000514.1:0-3472 GCA_038217255.1 Bacteroidales bacterium
TGAAGTTGAGGGTAAGTCCATTTTGTGTTGTGGAAAGTAGCGCGAAAGATGCAATGGGACTTTATTCCCCAAATTTTCGGCAATCCATTTTACCATTTTTTCGAATTCAGTTTCGTCATCGTTTAATTCAGGAATTACAAGATTTGTGATTTCGAGGTGTACAGGGCTTGCAGCAATTATTTCAAGGGTTTCCAAAACCGGTCCTAATTTTCCTTTGGTTTGTTTTCGATAAAATTCTTCTGAGAATGCTTTTAAATCGATATTAAATGCATCAATAAAGGGCAGCAGTTTTTTAAGAGGTTCGGGATTGATATACCCGTTGGAAACTACCACATTTTTCAGCTCGTTTATTTTGGCCAAATGTGCAGTTTCGAACATGAATTCGTAAAAGGTAAATGGTTCATTGTAAGTGTAAGCAATGCCAATATTACTCGGTGTTTGCAGTGCTTTGTCAACAATTTGTTTTGAATCAAGTTCATAAAACCCGTTAAATTCGGAAGCAAAACATTGCGAAATCCGGTGGTTTTGGCAAAAACTGCAATGCAGGTTGCAGCCCACTTCGCCAATCGAAAAAATGTTTTTTCCGGGATGAAAATGATAGAGCGGTTTTTTTTCGATGGGGTCGATTCCAAAAGCCGCCACTTTATTGAAAACGTGTGTAACTAATTGTCCATTATCGTTGAAGCGCACTTTGCAAACCCCGGTTTGCCCGGGTTTCAATACACAATTCCACGGGCAAAGATCGCATCTGAGCACATGGTTTTTAAGTTTTGCGTAAAATTCGGCTTCGTGCATTTTGAAACGTATTTTTCCAAAGGTACAAAAAAGGATTTTTTTACTTTTTCAACTCCTGCAACTCCAACTTCAACGCATTTACTGAATTTAACACTTTCCGAATATCCGTTTCCGGCTCTGGGATTTCGGTATTCATATAACACACAAATTTCCATACCTCTTTTATTTCTGAAACCGGGATTTCAAATGGCGAAAATTCAGGATTCAGCGAAATCAACCGAAGATTGAAACTTAGGGCAATTTTGTTTTCAACGATTTTAAATACAATCCCTTCATCGCGGGTTACCAAAACACAGGCATCATTATTTTTAATATCATAAAAATCCTGAACAAATTCACCGAATATCACCGATCCGCTTGGAATTGGCAACATCGAGTCGCCGGAAATAGTGAAAGCGCGATACTTTTTTTCTTGCGATAAAAACGGTAACTGAAAAACGGGCAGTTTGCCAATGTATTCGGGGTCGGCAAACTGGGTAACATAACCTGCCTTGGCTTTTTCGCTGACAAATTCAATGTTGTCGGTGTTGTTCCTGTCAACAGTAGTGGCAATTACACGCAGGTTTGATCCGCGTATAAAAACGTCGAATCCGTTTTGCAAATCCGTAAACTGGCTTTCCGAAAGCTGGTTTAAATCTGTGTTAATTAATGTATCAATGGCAATTCCAAAGTATTTCGAGAAAGCCTGCAATTGGTTAACAGTAGGCTGGCTGATTGAATTTTCAACGGCGTTTACAGTTGTCCGTTTCATTTCCAAAGCGGCTGCTATGTCATTTTGCGTGCGTTTTTTCCGGGTGCGGAGAAGTTTGATATTGGTGCCAAAATAGTTCATGGTAAAAAATATTTCTTCAAAATTATAAAAAAATGTTTGTAGTTTAAAAGAAATGATTAAATTATTATCGTTGAATATGATAATTATATTATCATTCTAGAGAATACTCAGGGCTTCACTTTATGTGAAACCCTGACTGCAAGACAAACAAAAAATATTTATTCCCAGGGACAGCGGTCCCATTTTATTGAGGTTCATAAATCCCCGGTTTTCCCACCGGGGTTTTATAAAAAAAGATTTGAGTAGCAGAATGAAAAATAAAGATGTCCAATATAAATTAGGTGTTCTGGCCGATGCAGCAAAATACGATGTGTCGTGTGCATCAAGCGGAAGCAACAGGAAAAACACAAGCAAAGGAATCGGAAATGGCGTTGCTTGTGGAATTTGCCACAGTTTTACCGAAGACGGGCGATGTGTAAGTCTGTTTAAAATTCTGATGACCAACCACTGTATTTATGACTGTGCGTATTGTATCAATCGCCGTAGCAACGACAGGCAGCGGGCAACTTTAACTGTTGAAGAAATCGTTGACCTGACTATTGGTTTTTACCGAAGGAATTATATCGAAGGTTTGTTCCTGAGTTCGGGAGTAATTAAAGACCCCGATTTTACCATGGAACGAATGGTTTGCGTGGCTAAAAAACTTCGGATTGAAGAAAATTACAACGGATATATTCATCTAAAAGCCATTCCCGGCGCCAGTCAGGAGTTGATTCATGAAGCCGGTTTGTGGGCTGACCGTTTGAGTGTAAATATTGAAATCCCAACCGAACTTCACTTAAAAAGATTGGCACCCGAGAAAGATTACAAAGGAATTTTAATGCCCATGAACCAGATAAAAAATGAAATATTAATCAGCAAGGAAGAACAAAAGAAGTACAGAAAAGCGCCACGTTTTGCACCTGCCGGACAAAGTACGCAATTGATTATTGGCGCAACTCCAGAAACCGACAGGCAGATTATTTTACTTTCATCGGGATTGTATAAAACCCAAAACTTAAAACGGGTCTATTTTTCCGGTTATCTTCCAGTAAATCAATATGACCAGCGATTGCCGGCACTCAACCGTCCACCGCTTGTACGCGAAAACCGGCTGTATCAAAGCGATTGGCTGATGCGGTTTTACAAATACAAAGCTGAGGAAATCCTTTCGGAGGATCAGCCTTTTTTAGATTTGGATGTCGACCCAAAATTGGGATTTGCATTGCGGAATATGCATCAGTTCCCGGTAGATATTAATCGTGCCGATTATGAAATGATTTTGCGCATTCCTGGAATCGGGGTGCAATCGGCACAAAAAATAATACTGGCACGTCGCCACCGAAAATTAAATTCACTTCATCTGCAAAAAATTGGAATAGTTATGAAAAGAGCAAAGTATTTTATCACCTGCAACGAACTGCCCGCATCAACTACTGATTGGGCGCCCGAAAGATTGAGGCATAAATTGATTGCCGAATCAGTTTCGAAAAACAAGAAACTTTTGGACACACAATTGAGTTTTTTCACCGATTACAAACCTGCACTGCCGCCGATGCACTGACGAGTTTAAAGACAAAAGTTTAAAGTTGTGGCGAGTTCTTGGATTAAAAGTTCAAAATCCCAAGTTCCGAGTTCAAAGTTTAAAGTTCCGAGATGCCTGAAAGACGAAGTTGGGCAGGTTCAAAGTTCAGCATTGAAAATCAGGGAAGCAGCATTACCTTCCAGTCGCTGGTAACCAGTAATCAGCAGTAACCAGTATCAAGCATCCAGCAACCAGTATCCAGTATCCAGCAACATGATAATTTACACCTACGACGGCACATTTGAAGGGTTTTTAACCTGTATTTTCGAAACTTATAATCG
>JBBQPP010000515.1:0-3469 GCA_038217255.1 Bacteroidales bacterium
TAAATTCAGGCGTGTGCAAATTGCAAATTCATTTAATTGATCCTGAATAACATTTCGCGCAATATTTCCAAGCGCCAGCAAAACATTTGGTTTTGTATTTTCAGTTTGAATATTTTGAATAAAATATGCAGCAAAATCTTCCCCAGTTGAACCGGGATTTGTAAAAGCCGCCTTGTAGCCAAAACTGTTTAAAACCTGTTCAGTTTTGTTTCCGATTACTGCAAGTTGAAGTGATTCGGGTAAATTTTGATTGCCTTTAATTTCCTGAATATTTTCAAAAAAACTACGAACACCATTTGTGCTTGTAAAAATCAACCATTGAAATTGGTGCAATTGTTTAAAATATTTTTTTTCTCCTTCACTCAACCGGACGGGTTGAATTTTTACCAGCGGCATTTCTATAACAGTTGCTCCAACTTTTGTAAAAAGCTGTGCCAGTTCGCCCGATTGACCTTCAGGTCGGGTTGAAATAAATACTTTATCCTGTAATAAAAGGCTCATTAATTTTATTTTCTGATTTCGGCGAGAATCCGGCTGGCGCCTTTTGCAATTAACTTTTCGGCCAGTTTTTCGCCGGTTGATTTTCCGTTTTCAATTAAACTGGTCACGGTATCCGAAAGATATTCAGACCCATCGATTGCCGCAACAAATCCTGTAATTGTGATTTTTTCGCCTTCAATTTTTGTAAAACAACCCACCGGAACCTGGCAACCACCTTCAATTTTGCGAAGAAAACTGCGTTCAGTTACAATTGCATTCCAGGTTTGCGAGTGGTTTATTCCCATTAGAAAACCATCAATCCGGGCATCGGTTTTTCTCGATTCAATGGCAATAACACCCTGGCTTGTTGCCGGAATAATTACTTCGGGTTCAATTATTTCGGTAATATATTTTTCAAGATTTAACCGTTGCAAACCGGCGGCTGCCATTATCATTGCATCACAGTAACCCTCTTCCATTTTCCGAAGCCGGGTTTCCACATTTCCCCGGATATCAACAATTTTAAAGTTTTTGTTTTGTCGCATCAGCCCGGCCTGACGGCGGAGACTTGAAGTGGCAATTATATCATTTTCTGTAAGTTCCGTAAGTTTGCGACCATCCTTGCTCACTAATGCATCGCGAAATTCTCCACGTTTCAAAACAGCGCCAAGTTTCAAACCCCCGGGTAAAGTGGTGGGTAAATCTTTCAAACTGTGAACTGCAATATCAACTTCGTTTTCAAGCAGCGCCGTTTCAAGTTCCTTGGTAAAAAGTCCTTTGTCGCCAATTTTCGAAAGGGCAACATCGAGTATTTTATCGCCTTTGGTTTTTATGATTACAATTTCAACTGTCGCTTCAGGAAACTTATCGAGTAGTAATTTTTTTGTTAGATTGGCCTGGTAAAGTGCAAGTTGACTGCCCCTTGTCCCAATTTTTATCATATTTTCCATTTGCTCGTTTCCTGTTATTTTTCTTCCAAACTGAACAACCCGTTCACAATTTCCAGCGAACCTGCGTTTCTTCCGTTGGCAGTAATTTCCTTTAAATTCTTGATAAACAAACGGGTATATTTTTGGGTGAGGTGTTGCGAAAACTCGTCGATGGCCTTTTGAATTTCTTCTGAATTAATTTTATTGTATTCCGAAAGCTCACCTTTTGTAATTTTCGACATGTTAGTGGTAATGGTTTTAATGGCAGGGCGCAACGAGCGGCTGGCGAGCCATTCGCAATAATCATTCACAATTTCTTTTATTATTTCGTTGGCAGTTGAAACGCACTCTTTTCTTTTTTCCATGTTTGTGTTTACCACCGATTGCAAGTGGTCGATGGTAAAAAGTGTTACTGCATTCAGTTTTTCAACCTCCTGTTCAATATTTCGGGGGACTGAAATATCAACAAAAACCTGATGATTTTCGTTTCTGTTTTTTACTGACAGTTCTGCCATTTCACGGGTAATCAGCGGAACGGTTGAACCTGTTGCCACAATTACTATGTCATACAAATAAAGGTGGTTTGCAACCTGATCAAACGGAAGCGGAACGCAATTGTGCCTGGCCGCGAGTTTTAAAGATTTTTCAAGGGTGCGGTTGGTTACCGTTAATTTTTGAACTCCATTTTTGCTGAGGCTCTGTAAAACAAGGCTTCCGGTTTCGCCTGCGCCTATCAATAGCACCTTTTTTCCAAACAAATTGGGGAACAAACTGGCGCATTTTTGCACGGCTGCGCTGCTTACCGAAGTTGTCCCCATTTTAATTTTTGTTTCGGTGCGAACCCGTTTGCTGGCTTCAAACGATTTTTGAAACAAACGCATCAAAACTGCATCGGTTAAACCGGCATCGGTACAAAAAACATAGGCATCTTTAATTTGACCGATAATCTGGTCTTCGCCAATAATCATTGAATCGATTCCCGAAGCAACTTCAAAAAGGTGCGTAACTGCATCTTCGTTTGCATAGCTGTAAAACGATTGCCACGATTTGTATTCAACCCCCTTAAACTGTTTTAGGGTTTTGTACACTGCTTTTGACGCAACATGAAATTCGTACTTTTTTAGCGAAAAATAAATTTCCGTTCGGTTGCATGTCGATAAAACAACGATATCGGAAATACCGGTTTCAGCTTGCAAAAGCTCTGAAAATGGGATTATTTCTTCTTTCGACAATGAAAATCTTTCTCTTACATCAAGAGACGAAGTTTTATAACTAATACCAATAAGGCCTATCATAAAATCGATTTATCAAATGAATAAAAACAGGAAAATTAAAACAGGGCAGTGAATAAAAAACTATACGGCATTAAATCCAGTTTCAGGATTTAAATGCAGATTGCCCTAAAAAATTGATGAAATCAGGTAAGATAAGGGGGAGGCCTATTTGAAAGGGAATTGCTTAAACAGTATTGCCAATGCACCGTTATAAGGGAACATTGGTGATTTATTTTTCGCTTAAATAAACTGTCCTCAAAGTTATTGTGTTCGGAAAAATCAAAATCGGTTTGGTAATGAAAATTGGATCCAGTTTCAGAATGAGCAAACGATTTATTGGTTTGAAGTTCAATGCTGAATTTGCTGTTGCTGACCTGAACCTCTTCCTTGGCGGGTGAATTAACACCGAAAAGGAAAAAAAAGGCATAAAATACCACAAACGCAATGTATGGGATATGTGTGGTAAAAATGCCGACTGTAAACATATTATTGTAGTATTTTCCTAAAAAACAGGGAACAAAGGTAAAAATTTAAAGAAAAGTTGTTTTCTAAAACGCACCTTTTTAACCTTTATTTTAACAAAACATGAAAACATTAATTTAAAAGTTGATTTATGTCATTGAGGCTGCTGGAAAGCGCAGTAAGATTTTTAAACCGTTTTAACGACCCTGCATTTGTTGAATTAATGTATTTTTGAATGCGCTTTAATAATTGTCAATAGACTGCTATTATTGTGCAGGTTAATTTTTGTCCTATCCCCTCCGTGGAGTGGTTAGGGGAGGCTTT
>JBBQPP010000516.1:0-3463 GCA_038217255.1 Bacteroidales bacterium
AAATTGGATTGTGCGCCCACAAGTCGCCGCCCAAAACCATTTACAGTCTTTTTCAAAATTGAATTGAATGTGCCTGTTAAAAGTGTCGATTTTGATGCGGTTACAGGAAATTACCTTGTTCAAATTGAAAGTCAGGAAAAGGAAGTTTTAATGAAAGCAGCTTTGTCTTACACTTCGAATGAAAATGCTGGAATAAATTTGCAATCAGAATTGCCCAACTGGGATTTTGACAAAGTGGTTTCCGATTCAAAAGAAGAGTGGAATTCTCTGTTAAGCCGTATTAAAATTGAGGGCGGAACAGAAACCCAGCAAAGCCGTTTTTACACCGATTTATGGCATGCGTTGCAAGGTCGCCGAATCATCAGCGATAGCAATGGCGCTTATCCCGATAATACAGGTGAAACTTTAAGGGTAGGGCAGTTGCCGTTGGATGAAAACGGTAAACCGAAATTTAACCAATACAATTCTGACTCTTTTTGGGGTGCACAGTGGACAATAAATACCTTGTGGGGACTTGCCTATCCCGAAATTTATGAAGAATTTGTGTATTCGATGATGCAATATTACAAGGATGGCGGACTGATTCCGCGCGGGCCTTCGGGTGGAAATTACACCTTTGTAATGACCGGCGCTTCATCAACACCGTTTATTGTTAGCGCCATTCAAAAAGGGATTGTGAAAAACGATTTGGAGGAGATTTATCAGGCTTTGAAAAAAAACCACATGCCCGGCGGGATAATGGAAAAAGCCGGATATGAACACAAAACGAATTTGGGTGGCGGTTTTAAATATTACATGGACTTAGGATATGTTCCGCACCCAAATCCCGATGGCCGTTTTGGCGGGCATCAGGATGGCTCAAGTTTAACAATGGAATATGCATATCAGGACTGGACTTTGGCGCAACTTGCAAAAAAGCTGGGGCATGATGACGATGCCGAATATTTTACAAATCGCTCAAAAAATTACGCCAATGTTTTTGATAAGGAATCGGGTTGGATGAGACCAAAAAATGTGGAAGGAAAATGGCGCGAAGATTTCGACCCGTATCAATATGAAACAGGTTTTAATGAATCGAACGGTGCACAATCAACCTGGTTTGTGCCACATGATTTACCCGGACTGGCAAATTTGATGGGCGGAAAAGAAGCAGCTGTGGAAAAACTTAACACTCAGTTTGAAACTGCCGAAGCATTAAATTTCACGTCGGGTACTTCACATGCCAAAGAGTTACACCCCGAATACCAGCGGATTCCAATCAACTACGGAAACCAACCTTCCATGCAAACAGCCTTTGTTTTTAACCAACTCGGCAGGCCCGATTTAACCCAGTTTTGGTCGCGCAAAGTTGTTGAAAAAGCATTTAGCGGATTATCCCCTTCAACCGGTTACAATGGCGATGAGGATCAGGGATTAATGGGCAGTCTTTCGGTGTTGTTGAAATTGGGATTGTTTCAAATGAACGGCGGGACCGAAGAAAACCCGCAATACCAGTTGGGCAGCCCAATTTTTGATAAGGCTGTAATTCAGCTCGATCCAAAATATTATCATGGCAAGGAATTTACAATCGAAACCATTGATAACAGTGCCGATAATGTGTTTATACAATCAGTAACCTTAAATGATAAAGCAATTCATCAAAACTGGATAACACATGATGACATTATAAATGGAGGAAAATTAACCCTGCAAATGGGGTCGAAAGCGAATTTAAACCCATAGAAATCAAAAAGATGAAGTGGCTTTTTCTTTTTCTGTTATTATTTGGTTTGTCTGCTCAGTCGCAAAATAACTGGCAAATCCATGTTATCGACAACTCGTCAAGTGGAGCTGATGGTGTGAAACTGGCAGATATAAACAATGATGGAAGGTTAGATATTGTTACCGGTTGGGAAGAGGGCGGACAAACAAAATTGTATGTACAACCTGAACTAAATTTGGTGAAAGAAAAATGGCCGACAGTTGCTGTTGGTAAAACACCGAATGTTGAGGATGCTGTTTTTGCCGACATGAATAGCGATGGAAATTTGGACATAGTAAGTTGCACGGAAGGTAACACAAGGAAAATATTTGTTCAGTGGAATTTGGGGAAAGATGTTTTACAAGCTGAAAACTGGAAACAGGAAATTTTACCTGCTTCCGATGGTTTGATGATGTGGATGTATGCAGAACCACTTCAATTGGATAACAGGAATGGCGTTGATTTGGTTGCAGCGGGAAAAAATGAAAATGCGGCTATTGGGTGGTTTGAAGCACCTGCAAATCCTGATAAATTGAAGGATTGGATTTGGCACGAAATATCTTCCGTTGGTTGGGTTATGTCGATATTAAAAAAAGATATGGATGATGACGGCGATATGGATATTGTTATTTCCGACCGGCGGGGAAAACTTCAGGGATGCCGTTGGCTCGAAAACCCGGGTGCAGGGGAATTGCAAAAACAGCCCTGGCTTAACCATTTTATTGGTGCCAAAAATCTCGAAGTTATGTTTATGTGCATGGCCGATGTAAATGACGATGGAATTGAGGAAGCGATTGTTTGCGAACGTAAAAATAATACGGTTAAAATTTTCAAAAGGCTTGATAAGCAAGGAATTCATTGGGAAGAAAAATCATTTCAAATACCTGTTTCAACCAGAACTGCAAAATCAATTGAAGTTGGCGATATGAATAATGATGGGGTAAAAGATTTTGTTCTTAGCACAAATACAAACGGAAAAGCACAAAATGGATTGCTTTGGTTGGATGGGAAATCGTTGGCCAACTATAAACCTACGGATTGGCAAAATATTTCGGAAGCACACAACTCGAAATACGACAAAGTTGAGCTGATTGATTTGGACAATGACGGGGATTTGGATGTTTTAATCTGTGAAGAAAACTTTGGTGAAAATAGTCGGGGACTTGGTGTTGTTTGGTATGAAAATCCATTAGATCCTGTAAAAAAGGGAGTGTTACTTTATGAAAACCCACTTGCCACAAAAGAAGAAGTAAAAGACTGGCTCATGGAAGGTCCCGGAGTTGTTGAGTTTAAAGATGGCTGGATGGAAATGTATTCTCCAAATGAAAAATATCATCATGTTTTCTGGTGTCCAGAGGATTTTCCCGGAAGTTTTGTTGCTGAATGGGAACTGCAAAATCTCGAACCTGATGCCGGTTTATGCATTATTTTCTTTTCAGCTAAAGGTGATAACGGCGAAAGTATTTTCGATCCTTCTTTTCCCAAGAGGGACGGCACTTTCAGTCAATACACAAAAAGCAAATATTTTAATAATTACCACATTTCTTATTATGCCAATGGCAGAGACAATCGGGAACGGGAAGTAGCTCATTTAAGGAAAAACAAAGGTTTTGTAAATGTTCAGGTAGGCGAGCCGGGAATTCCCATAAAATCTACCGAAATCCATAAAATGACACTTATTAAAGATGATGCACACATTGCAATGTTTGTTGACGGGCGAAA
>JBBQPP010000517.1:0-3463 GCA_038217255.1 Bacteroidales bacterium
TTTGTGAAGTTGAAAAGTGCTAAAAATAGAGATCATGAAAAGGATTGAATCAGAATTTGTATCGCCTCCTATACGTCCTAATAATGGGACAGAAGCCTTTGAACTAATGAGACAGAACAAACATATAGAAGTATATAATGAAGTTATTTACTGGTTTATCGAACAACTTGAGAAAAACACCAGTTTTAGTTTTTGTTTCCACTTTAACAAACACAACATTAACTGGACAACCTTGTATAAGCTTGAATAATAATAGTGTTTTAACTTAAATTTTTTAAAATGAAAAAGTCAATTTTTTTTACAATCGCAATGGTTTTCACAATGAGTGCTTCAATGGTATTTGCCGGGAATAAGGCTTTAAATTTGGATTCCGAAAAATCGGCTGTCCCGGTAAAAACGGAAAACAAATTATCGGAAGAAGAAATAAACAGTTTGACAAAACGTGTTGAAGAAATCCGGAATATGGATAAATCGGAAATGGAAGCCAAAGACCGGAAAGAACTGAGAAAAGAGCTGAAAGAGATTAAGAAAAATGTAAAAAATAGTGGAGGAACCATTTATATTGGTGGCGCTACATTGGTTTTACTTATAATCCTGATTCTCCTTTTGGTTTGATATGAGCCATTGCAAGAAACCAATCTTTGGGCATGCAAGCTAAAAAAATTTCCCGACACAATAATATCAGGCAGGTAATATTTACCTGCCTTTTATTTATAGGGTCTGTTTCCCAAATTTTATCTCAGGAATATTTTCAGCAAGAGATCAACTACAAGATTCAAGTTTCGCTAAATGATGAGCTTCATGAATTAAATGCCTTCGAAACTCTTGAATACATTAATCATTCTCCCGATACGCTACATCTTTTATACTTCCATTTGTGGCCAAATGCGTATTCAAATAATTTCACTCCTTTAGCCAGGCAATTGTTCCAATGGTACGGAAAGGAAAAGTTATTTAATGATCCAAAGTTGAGGGGAGCCATTGATTCACTTGACTTTGAAGTCAACGGCAGAAAAGTTAAATGGAATTTTTTGCCCGGCCAGCCCGACATTTGCCGGATTGACCTGGAACTTCCTCTTATTTCCGGCGATAGCATACAAATTACCACACCTTTCCGTATAAAAATCCCCAAAGGAGTAACTTCCAGGTTGGGCCACATTGGTGAATCCTATCAAATTTCACAGTGGTATCCCAAACCTGCGGTTTACGACCGGGTGGGCTGGCATCCAATGTCGTATCTCGATCAAGGCGAATTTTTTTCTGAATTTGGCCATTTTGATGTGCGTATTACCTTGCCCTCTAATTACATTGTGGGTGCATCGGGAAACCTGCAAAACGACAGCGAAATTAAAATGCTGGATAACCTAGCAGCCGATACCTCGTGGATTAAAACAGCCGATTCGGTAAAAACTGATTTTCCGGTTTCATCGAAACAATTGAAAACGCTTCGTTATACCGGAGATAAAATACATGATTTTGCCTGGTTTGCCGATAAACGCTTTCATGTACAAAAAGGGAAAGTAAAACTGCCCAACTCCGACAGAGAAGTAACTACAATGGTTTTGTTTACAAATGAGCAATCTGATCTTTGGAAAGATGCCTTGCAATATGTAAATGAAGCAATTTATTGGTTTTCAGATAAAATAGGCGATTATCCTTATCAAAATTTTACAGCGGTTCAAAGTGCGCTCACCTCCGGCGCAGGGATGGAATATCCCGGCATTACCGTGATCGGTCTGGCAGAAGATGCTTATTCCCTCGACGAAGTAATTTCCCACGAAATCTGTCATAATTGGTTTTACAGTGCATTGGGTTCAGATGAGCGGAGATACCCGTTTATGGATGAAAGCATCACCACCGCCTACACCGACCGGTATCTGAATGAAAAATATCCGATGAAAAAGCTTTGGGAAGTTTATGTAAAAAACAGAAAGCTGGCAAACTTTATACATATTGATAAAATGCCAATCCAGCGAATGCAGGAAATGGAATGGCTCATTCAGGCCCGAAACAATCTGGAGCAACCAATAAACCTGTCGGCAACCGAATACACCGAATTAAATTACGTATTGATGCTTTACAATAAAGCCGCAATAACTTTTAATTATCTCCGGGCTTATCTTGGCGATACAATATTTGACGCTGCAATGCAGGAATACTTCCGTCAATGGAAATTCAGGCATCCGCAACCCGAAGATCTGCGTGAAATTCTCGAAATTCAAACCGGCAAAGATTTAACCTGGTTTTTTACTGATTTACTGGGTACCACAAAACGATTAGACTACAAAATGGTTCGCACGCAGAAACAGCAAATCCTGATAAAAAACAAGGGCGAATTGGTTTCGCCGCTCCATATTGCAGGGTTGCACGGTGATTCAATCATATTTGAAAAATGGGTGGATGGCTTTGAAGGACAGAAATGGATCGACCTTCCATCTGGTGATTATTCCGAAATAAAAATCGATCCCGGACATGTAACGCCTGAAATTTTTAGAATTAACAACAATATCAAAAAAACCGGTGCTTTCCCCAGGGCAGATCCCATTCAGCCTCAATTCCTCTTTTCTGTTGATGATCCCGAAAAACACACACTTATGTATATGCCTGCCATTAACTGGACACGGGAAAATGGTTTAATGTTGGGCATGGCGTTTCATAACGGCTTCGTCATACCCAAACCCCTGGAATATTTTGTGATGCCGTTTTATGCATTCGGTAATTCAGATCTGGCCGGTTTTGGCCGGGTAGCTTACAACCTTGCACCTTATGATAATTTTATCCGGATGGCAACTATCTCGCTGGAAGGAACACAGTTCGGGGCACCGGGCCAACAAAATTACCGCAAGTTAAAAACCGGGTTAGAAGTCAATTTCAGAAATAAGAAGATGACACACCCATTAAACCACAAAGGTTTTGGGAATTATATTGCCGCCTCTAATCTTTTTCAGATTGAACTTCCGGAAAAAGCAAAAATGAATTCCTACGTACAACTTGGATATCTCCTTGAAAAGACCAGCTTGATAAATCCTTATTCTCTACTGGTTTCGTTCGAATCCGGAAAAATATACCAAAAAACATCACTTGAGTTGAATTACAGGTTAAGTTATTGGGGTAAAAACAACGGACTGGATATGCGATTTTTTGCAGGAACGATGCTGAAAACCGATTCCCAAATCCCTTTTTATGCATTTTCTGCAAGCGGAAGGAGTGGAAGGGAACAATATCTTTACCAGGGTACATACCCCGACCGTTTCAGTGTTTTTCCCGAAAACTTCTTTTCACGGCAGATGACCCTTTCTGAAGGGGGTCTGGTTTCACCTTTGAATGATAGTTTGGGATATAGCCGGTCGCTTATTTCATTGTCTCTAACAACTAATTTGCCCGGCAAGGCTGCCCGGTTTCCGGTAAAACCTTTTCTCAATTTATTGCTGAACGATCATGGCATCGCAGGATTCCAAAATTC
>JBBQPP010000518.1:0-3460 GCA_038217255.1 Bacteroidales bacterium
TCCGGTAGATTTGGCTTTGAATGCCCAAAGTTTGGGGGCAAAAGTTTACAAAACCACCGATATTGCTTCATTCAACGAAGCGCTTAAAAATGCTAAAGGCGAAGAACGGACAACTGTAATTTATATCGAAACGGTTCCCGAAAGAAAGATGGCAGGCTATGGTCATGCCTGGTGGGATGTGCCAATTGCCGAAGTTTCAGAAACGGAATCGGTGCAAAAAGCATTCGAAAACTATTCGGAACAAAAGAAAAAACAACGGTACTTTTTATAACTGAACAATAAAAACCGATAAACAAATGAAAATAAATTCAACAAAACCATGCTGACGGTAATTACTTTTATAGGATTTACGGCCTTTGTCGCATTTTACGTCTGGTTCAGGTTAAGAAAAGACAAAATGAATTCCTCCGATGATTATTTTTTGGGTGGAAGAAGCCTAACAGGGATTGTGATTGCAGGTTCAATGCTACTTACCAACATTTCTACCGAACACCTCATCGGAATGAATGGTTCGTCGTACAAAAACGGTTTTATCATCATTGCGTGGGAAGTAACTTCCGCACTTGCTCTTGTGGTTGCAGCACTTTATTTTATCCCCAAATACCTTCGGATGGGTTTGACAACAATTCCGGAATACCTCGAAAAACGTTTCGATGGGGCAACCCGCAGTTTTATTGCCTTGTTTCTTGTGGTTTCTTTTGTAGTTACACTTCTCCCCATTGTGCTATATACCGGAGCTATCAACCTCGAAAGTATATTTAATATTTCGGAAGTGCTCGGTGTAACCAAATCGGAAGGATTATGGATTACCGTTGTTGGCATTGGAGTAATTGGGTCGCTATATGCCATTTTTGGAGGATTAAAAGCCGTGGCTTATTCCGATTTAATTAATGGATATGGATTACTTATTGGTGGACTAATGGTTCCGGTGCTTGCTCTCTGGAGTATTGGGGATGGAAATATTCTTACCGGTCTTTCAAAAGTGTATGAAAACGCACCAGAAAAATTTAACGTGATTGGGGCAAAAGATTCGGTTATGCCTTTTGGAGTTTTGTTTACCGGGTTGATTATTAATCAGCTCTATTTCTGGGGAATGAACCAGACAATTATACAACGGGCTCTGGGTGCAAGAAATCTGAAAGAGGCACAAAAAGGATTGCTTTTTACCGGTGTGCTGAAAATACTTGTGCCTTTAATTATTGTGCTTCCCGGCGTTATCGGATTCTACTATTTTGGTGATTCGATGTACGATAACCAGGATTTTATTTATCCTGCACTCATTAAAAAAGTGCTACCCCTGAGTTTTGTCGGTTTTTTTGCAGCAGTAGTAATGGGAGCTGTTCTGAGTACTTTTAACAGCGTATTAAACAGCGCCGCCACCATTTTCAGTATCGATGTTTACAAACGATTGCTAAATAAAGGTGCAACAGAAAAACGACTGGTTTGGATTGGTCGGGCTACTTCTTCAACCCTCGCTATTTTTGCCATTATGTCTGCACCATTAGTTGCAAATGCGCCCGAAGGTTTATACCAGCTACTTCAGCAACTTAACGGTATTTTCTTTATTCCAATTGCAACGATAATGCTGGCCGGATTTTTCCTTAAAAGTATTTCAGCACCAGCGGCAAAAGCGGCTCTGTTTTTTGGATTGATATTTTACATTGTTACAACATTTATTTTGAAGGTTAATATCCATTTTATCCATGTTTGGGGAATTGAGTTTGTTTTGAATATGATCCTCATGTTTGTTGTATCTCATTTTTATCCGCGGACAACATTTAATGATAAAGCGGATGCATTAAAAGTGGATATGCACGGCTGGAAATATGCTTATCATTTGTCTGCAGCTCTTGTATTTATAACCATAGCTATTTATATCGCCTTAGGTCATCAATAAAAATTATATAAAAAAATAAAGTACAAAATTAATATGGAAGTCTTAAAGAATTATATCAATGGAAGCTGGACGCAGAGTTCAGAAAATGTAACAATTGATGTTGTTAATCCGGCCAACCAGGAGATTTTGGCAAAAGTTCCCTATGGTGATAAAACAGCAAACGATGTTAACTCCGCGGTAGCCACAGCAACTGAAGCATTAAAAGAGTGGCGCGAAACTCCGGTAATGCGAAGGGTTCAACCACTATTTAAATTAAAACATTTGCTGGAAGACAACATTGATGAAATTGCCCGGATGATTACCCTTGAATGTGGAAAAAGTTTTGCCGAATCAAAAGGTGAAATGCAGCGGGCAATCGAAAATGTGGAGACAGCTTGCGGAACTCCAATGCTTATTCAAAGCGAATTCTCGGAAAATGTAGCACCGGGAATCGATGAATTTATGATTCGTCAGGCAGTTGGGGTTTGTGCCTGTATTTCACCGTTCAATTTCCCGGGAATGATTCCGTTCTGGTTTTTGCCTTATGCCATCGCCTGCGGAAACAGTTTCATCATAAAACCCTCTGAAAAAGTACCATTGACAATGATGAAGGTTTTTGAATTGATTGACCAGCTCGATCTTCCAAAAGGATTGATAAACCTTGTGCACGGCGGAAAACAAAGTGTTGATGCTTTGCTCGATCATCCTGAAGTAAAAGCAATAAGTTTTGTTGGGTCAACAAATGTAGCCAGGTATATCTATCAACGGGGTGCTGCCAACGGAAAACGCGTTCAGGCGCAGGGTGGGGCCAAAAACCCGGTTATTGTTATGCCCGATGCCGATATCGAAATGGCAGCAAGAATTGTTGCCGACAGCGTTTACGGATGTGCAGGTCAGCGTTGTCTGGCAGCTTCAAATATCATCACTGTTGGAGATAATCATGGATTTATTAAAGATGCGCTGGTTGAAGCTGCAAAAAATAAAACGACAGGGTTCGGACTGGATGAGGGAATCGAAATGGGTCCAGTTATTAACGCAGACAGCAAATCGAGGGTTGAATACCTGATATCCAAAGGTGTAAGCGAAGGGGCTAATCTTTTACTCGATGGACGAAATGCAAGTATTAGCGGATATGAGAAGGGAAATTTTATCAAACCAACCATTTTGGAAAATGTAGCGCTGGATGGCGAAATCATCAAAACCGAAATTTTTGGTCCGGTGATGAGTATGCTACATATGAAAACCATTGACGATGCCATTGATTTTGTGAACAGCAACAATTACGGGAACATGGCTTGTTTATTCACTTCCAGCGGATTGAACGCACGCACTTTCCGAAACAGGGCAAATGCAGGAAACATTGGAATCAATATTGGAGTTGCCGCGCCAATGGCACAATTCCCTTTTAGTGGATGGAACAACAGCTTTTTTGGTGATTTGCATGGCCAGGGACGCCACGCAATTGAATTTTTCACTCAAACAAAAGTGGTAATCGAACGCTGGCCAAAAGAGTGGACAAGGAAATTCTAAACAGAACAAAATGAAATCGATTTTAAATAATAACAACCATTAAAACCTTCAATT